>JAEORY010000079.1 GCA_016840645.1 Candidatus Borrarchaeota archaeon
GAGATCTACGTTATGGCTGAAATTCCGAGCAACGTGATTTTGGCAGAGGAATTCGCTGACGTCTTCGACGGTTTTAGCATCGGGTCTAACGACTTAACCCAACTAACTCTTGGATTAGATAGGGACAGCGAACTGGTAGCACACATTTTCGACGAACGAGACGAAGCGGTCAAGCGCATGTTAGCGCAAGTGATAAAAATAGCCAATGAAAAGGGACGCAAAATAGGCATATGTGGTCAAGCACCTTCAGACTTTCCAAGCATTGCGGCCTTCCTCGTTGAAGCTGGAATCAACAGTATGTCACTAAATCCAGACACTATAGTCGCAACAAAAGGACTTGTTTATATTACAGAATGGGCATTAAAAAATGGACGAAAACTGGAAGAGTTAACAGACGAAGAAATCCTAAGTGTGCCAGGACTTCCCAGAGACTTAGCAGAACAAGTAGTCAAAATGATTAATATGGAACGTCAACACAGTTAAAAACATCCTTCTTTTTTTCACCAATTTTTTTTGGAATATTGAAAGATTAATTCGCATTCTCACTGTTTGATGAACCTCTTTTATGTGTACAACGACGAACTCGCACTTTCCTAAAAGATTTAAGTGTTTTGAAGAGTATAGTTGGTACTCATTGAGAGATAGATAAACTTAAAAAATATACTATCCTTCTCTATGCTGCCCCGTTTTTAATTCCAATTACTAAGCTAAATGATGCTTAAAATAGGTTTAGATAAGTTAGACATTCAAATCATCCAGTTAATTGGAGGAGAAGTAATGATTGATGGAAAACTCCTTCGGGAACGTAAAAAAAAGAAATTAAAAAAACCTAAGTTCCGAAAACAGGAAAGTTGGCGCTACAAACGAGTTAAAAAATCTTGGAGGAGACCAAGTGGAATTGACTCAAGAATGCGTCAAAAAAAGAAAGGGCTTCCAAAATCTGTGAATGTAGGCTACAAAGGACCGAAGGAAACTCGAAATCTTCATCCTTTAGGATACAGGGAAGTTCTTGTTCACAATCCAAATGAATTAGGTATGATTAATCCTGATGAGGAAATTGTAAGAATTGCCCATACAGTTGGTGCAAGAAAAAGATCACAAATTATAGATAACGCAGAAAACCTAGGTATCTATGTTCTCAATCCACAAGTACCTTTAGAACTTGCTGAACTTTCAGAAACGGAAAGATTTGAAGACATTGAATTAGAAGATTTCGAATTAGAAGATTTTGAGGAAGAAATCTAGGATTAGAAACACTATTCCTCAAGATCAGAATTGAAGAGGTTATCTATAGGACTTACAATATTTCAAAATTATGAACCGTGAAAAACCTAGTTCACGGATGTGCTGAAAATGGATCTGAAAAATCAAAAAGAACTTGCAGCGGACATACTTAAAGTAGGTATTTCAAGAGTCTGGATCGACCCAACACGCCTTGAAGAAGTTTCAATGGCAATCCGTCGTGAAGATATAAGGAGATTGATTCACGATGGCTTTGTTAAAAAGAAGCCAGAGACAGGTATAAGTCATGGTCGAGCTAAAAAGAAGCATAAAAAAAAGAAACTCGGTCGCAAACGTGGATACGGAAGTCGTGCGGGTAGAAAAACTGCAAGATTGCCTAGAAAACGTAGATGGATCCAAAAAATTCGCCCAATCAGGCGACATCTCAAAAAGCTGCGTGCTCGGAGGATGATCACATCTTCAACGTATCGCTTGTTGTATCGAAAAGCAAAAGGCAACAGTTTTCGCAGCAAAGCACATCTGGACACATGGATAGAAGATCATGATTTATATCGGCGGTGAATTAAATGAGAGGTCACGGACCAAGATATAGAGTAGTTTTCCGAAGACGAAGAGAAGGAAAAACAAATTATCTTCTTCGACGAAAATTATTACTTTCTAATCGGCTTCGTTTCGTAATTAGAAGATCTAATCGTTATATTACAGTTCAAATTCTTAAACCTCATCTGGATGGGGATCGTGTTATTGTTTCCGCTCATTCTAAAGAATTGCAGGAAAACTTTGATTGGAAAGGTAATTGTGGAAATATACCTGCAACATATCTTACAGGATTACTGGCAGGTTTTCGCGCAACAAAAGCGGGATTAGAAAATGCTGTTTTAGATATTGGGATTGTTGCCCCAATTAAAGGTGCTAAAATCTTTGCAGCACTGAAAGGTGCATTAGACGCTGGACTTTCAATACCACATAGTGAAGATGTCTTACCAGATGAATCGCGTATACGAGGAGAAGACATAGCAAACTACGCACAGCTACTATCGGAGGCTGAGAAAGATGAAGACAAAAAACAGACTCAGGTTTTCACATTAGTAGCAAAAAGAGGATTACAACCCCAAAATCTTCCAGAACATTTTGATGAAATTAAGAACAAAATAGTAAATTCTTTTGACAAGGAGGCTAATTAGATATGTCCAGAGGTAGACGTAGAAAACCTAGAAGGCAGGAAAAAGATCCTACCGAAGGCTGGATACCTAGAACACGAGTAGGGCGATGGGTGCAGGAAGGAAAAATAACATCAGTTGATGAGTTATTTAAACTGAGTTTACCCATCAAAGAGTCTCAAATAATCGATACTCTACTTCCTAAGCTACAAGAGGAAGTTCTTGATATTAATCTCGTTCAAAAACAAACAGATGCTGGTGAAAAAAGTCGATTCAAAGCAACAGTTGTTGTTGGGAATAAAGATGGATATGTTGGAATAGGCACTGCGAAAGCTAAAGAAATTGGTCCTGCCATACGAAAGGCTATCCTTGTAGCAAAACTTAATATCATCCCAATAAGGCGTTCATGTGGGAGTTGGGAATGCGCATGTGGATTAGGGCATACTATTCCCTTTAAAGTGACGGGAAAGGCTGGAAGTGTTCAAGTAAATTTGTTTCCAGCACCCAAAGGTACAGGATTGGCAATTGGTGAAGTTGGAAAAACTATGTTGCGATTGGGAGGCATAGAAGATGTTTGGTGTAAAGCACGAGGTAACACTCGCACGACAGTCAATTATGCATATGCAGTTTATGATGCTTTACGAGAAACCAACAAGATTATGACTCCACAAGATTGGGCTTGAGGCTGATGTAAGTGGAAGAAAGAAAACGATTAGCAGTTATCCGGATGAGAGGCAGGGTAAATGTAAGAAAAACCACAGAGGACACACTACAAATGCTTAAACTGTTTCGTAGGTTTAACTGCGTTATCATAGATGACCGCCCTTCATATCAAGGTATGTTGCAAAAAATTAAAGACTGGGCAACATGGGGCGAAATAGATTCAGACACAGTTGAACTTCTGTTAACAAAGAGAGGCGAAATGTCTGAAACCAAAAAGAAGATCACAGATGACCTTATCAAAAGAAAAACGTCTTTTTCATCTGTTTCTGAATTTGCACAGTCTGTTTGTGGTTTTAAAGCCGAATTTTCGGATTTACCTTCATTAAAAAAAGTGTATCGTTTACACCCTCCCAGAAAAGGACTTAAGGATATTAAAGCGTCCTTTACAGAAGGAGGAGATCTTGGATATAGAGGAGTGGCGATCAACGCACTCATACAGAAGATGATATAATTCTAATAGGAAGAACTAAAATTGATTCGAAAAAGGCGTAAAACAAGAAAATACCGAGGATCACGCGTCCATGGATTTGGAAGGGTTGGTCAGCATAGAAAAGCAGGCATGAGAGGCGGCAAGGGCTGGGCAGGTAAAAATAAACATCTTAAGTCAGGTTTAACTGAAGCTGAAAGAGCAACAATAGGTTCTTTTGGTTTCAAGAGACCGGCTAAATTGAGAAAACCTGACAAATCTATCAATATTAGTAAATTAGAAGAATTAATTGAGACTTTTCCAGAAGATACTGAAGGTGTTCAGTTTAGTGATCAAACCGTAGACATTGATGTGACAAAATTCGGATATGATAAAATCCTGGGTGGAGGCAAAATTACCAAAGTAATGAATGTAAAGGCCTATAGTTTTTCAGAAAAAGCAATAGAAAAAATAGAGGCAGTAGGGGGTAAGGTCGTCCCTATTGTAGAAGAATAAAGCAAAACAATCCGTAAATATTAGGTGAAAATCGTTGGCAGGTACATTTTTGCGTGTTTTCTCTCCGCTATCGAGAGTCATACCTGAGGTTGGAAAACCAGAACGGGATGTTTCTTTCAAGGAAAAGGCGGTATATACTGTACTTTGTCTTCTTCTTTATCTCATTATGGCTCAAATTCCTCTATATGGACTTCCACAGAATATTGGTCCGGACCCATTTTTTTGGATGAGAACTATTCTTGCGAGTTCTAGAGGTACACTCATGGAGTTAGGGATCGGCCCAATAGTCACTGCAGGTCTAGTGATGCAGTTATTATCTGGCAGTCAGATCATTGACGTAGACTTCTCGAATCCAGAAGACCGTTCTCTATTTACTGCTGCTCAAAAAGTGTTAAGTGTTATAATGACAGTGTTTCAAGCGTTAGCATATCTTATTGGAGGTGCGTTTGGAACCTTAACCATCGATATCACAATTCTTATATTTATTCAACTTATAGCTGCCGGTATAGTCCTCATGCTAATGGACGAATTATTGCAGAAAGGATGGGGTCTCGGCTCAGGAATTTCTCTCTTCATTGCTGCTGGTGTAGCCGAACAGGTAGCATGGAACTCTTTAGGACTTGTAATTTCAGATGACGGTAAATATCATGGTGCGCTCATAGCTCTTGGACAATATATTGCTGAAGGAGATGCCATGACCGCATTTAATCGTCCAGGCAGCCTTCCAGATATGACAGGATTCATTGCCACAGTAATTGTGTTTGTTATCGTTATTTACATGCAGGCTATTCGCATAGAAGTACCACTTACGTATGCCAAATATCGTGGTTTTAAAGGAAGATATCCTATCAAATTCTTTTACGCTTCAAATATTCCTGTTATTCTTGCAGCGGCTTTCTTCGCTAATGTGTACCTTGTTGGGCAGTTATTATGGTCACGTTACAATAAGAGCAACTCTAACTTCTGGTACAATTTGATTGGTACTTTCGAGTCGACAGATGCAGGATTGAATCCTATAGGAGGTCTTGTCTACTATTTGACGCCTCCACGAGGCCTTGAAGTGGTGACAGCGGATCCCTTGAGGGCTGTAATTTATCTATTAGTATTGATTGTTGCGTGTGCCATTTTCAGCGTTACTTGGATCGAGGTAGGCGGTATGGCTCCAAAAGACGTGGCAAGGCAACTTATCAATGCAGGAATGATGGTTCCCGGGTTTCGCCGTTCACCTAAAATACTCGAAAAATTACTGCAACGATACATCGGTCCCGCCTCTATATGGGGTGGTGTAGCAATTGCGCTAATAGCCGCTTTTGCCGACTATCTTGGTGCACTTGGTACAGGCATGGGGATTCTGTTAGCTACAATGATAGTATCACAATATTATGAGATCATAGCTAAAGAGCGATTAGCAGATATACATCCATCCCTCAGAGACTTCTTAGGATTCGGATGATTTAACGGAGCGATAATTCATGAGTGTGGCTAGTAAACGCATTATCATCGTTACTGGGATTCCTGGAGTTGGGAAAACAACGGTCTTGAATAAAGCGGTGGATATTGCTAGACAAGAGTATACCGTAGAGATCGTAAATTACGGATCTGTGATGTTTGACGCGGCAGTACATTCAGGATTTGTGGAAAACAGAGACCAAATGCGATTGCTCCCCCCTGAAAAACAACGGGAAATTCAAAAGAAAGCGGCAGAGATCATAGCAAAAAAAGCAGCACAGGGAAAGCTATTAATAGTCGATACACATATGCTCATTTCAACCCCAGAAGGTTATCTAGCTGGATTACCCGAATGGGTTATCACTAAACTTAAACCAGATGTAATAGTACTTGTTGAAGCAGAACCAGAGTCTATATTTAGTAGACGTTCAAAGGATGAAAGCAGAACTCGTGATCAAGAATCTATAATAGAAATCAACATTCATCAAAACCTATGCCGGGCAGCTGCAATTTCAATTGCAGTTTTGACAGGCACAACTGTAAAAATTGTAAATAATAAAGAAGATATGGTTGATAAGACTGCAGAAGAATTTGCAGTCGTATTACGAGGTGTAAAGTAAATGCAATGGTGGAACTTTCTAAGACCATTCTATTTGTGGTTATATAACGTTGGTATAGGACAGCGTCCAGGCTCCACTCTATTTATTCTATCGTTGTCCATTCTACTCTCCATAGTGATTAGCGTTGTTAGTCGCTTAGTAATGGACATGGACAAGCTTAATCGCTACCAGAAGGAAATCTCAACTTGGAATAAAGCAAAGGCTGAAGCCCAAAAAACCGCGAACAAGCGACTCTATCGAAAGGTGAAACGTAAAGAAAGTTATATACAGAAGATTCAAAGCAAAGTAATGATGGAAAGGTTTAAGCCAATGTTCATTTACATGCCAGGGTTCTTTGCGCTTTTCTGGATAATAAATGGCTTCTTCAATGGTTACTTACCACTTATTGCGGGTGAAGAAGCTAAATACGTAGTAGTACTTCCGTTTACTTTTCCAATTGAGTTCTTTGGGACGAATTTAGGGCCAGAAAACCTTTATCACTTACTCTTCGTGTGGTGGTACGCCATGACCAGTTTTGCATTTGGTGCAATAGTCCAGAGGCTCTTTGGTATAAATATCGGTATGGGTGGAATGAGCGCATTTCAGACAAAGTGAATTAATGGTTATTATTGACGAGTTAAATGTAACTAAAAGCAGTTAAAAGTAGGTGAAAAACAAGATGCCAGCACCACGTTATCGTACTCGGTTAATTAAAAAACGAAAAATGAAATTGCCAGGTGGTCGTTCAACGACACATTATAAGAAGAAAAAAGTGAGAAAAGGTAAGTGTGCAAACTGTGGAAAATTGTTATCAGGTGTTCCTCGACTGTCCCCCTCAGAAATAAGAAAGTTGCCAAAGACGCAGCGCCGTCCTGAAAGACCTTATGGCGGGCACCTTTGTCCTCAATGCCTGCAAGAACTCACAAAGCAGGCGGCAAGAATTTAGCAACATTTTTTTAAACAGATTTCTTTTTCTTATATTGGTGAATAGTTTGCCCCAAAATAAGGGTCTTACAATAGCGATTTCTGGAACAGCTGGTGCTGGAAAATCCACTTTTGCCAAACACATTGCGGAAGCCTTTGAATTAGAACATATCTCTGCGGGGAAAATCTTTAGGCAAATGGCTCAACAAAGAGAAATGGATTTAAGCACTTTTAGCACATTTGCAGAGAATAATATTCATGTTGACAAAGAGATTGATGAAAGAAGTATAGATGCAGCAAAAAAAGGAAATGTTGTGTTAGATGGACATTTGACTGCGTGGATGTGTAAAGATTTTGTTGATCTTAACATCTTTGTGACCGCACCATTAGAAGTACGTGTTGAAAGAATTGCTCAAAGAGACGGAGATCCTTATGAATACGCTTTGGTCGAAACGACAAAGCGTGAAACAAGCGAAATAAAGAGGTACAAAAAAATTTATAATATTGACATTCAAGATCTCAGCATCTTCGATATCATCCTTAATACTGACAAATGGTCAATTGATTCAATAACAAATATCTTAAAAACAACAATACAAGAATTTATAGGAGGTGAAAAATGAAATGCCTGCGATAGAAATTGGACGAATTTGCGTAAAAACGGCTGGGAGAGAAGTTGGAAGAAAATGTGTGATCACAGATATTGTTGACCCAAAAACTGTGGAAATAACTGGTCCTAAAGAATTAAACGGTGTAAAAAGACGACGTGCATCAATACGACACATCGAACCAACAACAGAAAGAATTGAAATCGGACGAGGATCAGATGATGAAGCAGTTCTTAAGGCAATTGAGGCTGCAGGGATGACTGATGCATTAAAAGAACGGGTTAAAATCGTTCTGCCCTAATTTTTAATTTTATTTATTTCATTGTAATGAAAATAACTTTTTGGGATTTCCAAAAATGAGAAGGTGAAAAAATGGAAAGAGGCCGCCTACCTAGTGACGTGCGGGGAGAGTTAATCACTAAAGCACAGGAGGCGACAAACCCTGAATGGGGTTATAAGCCTGCTGAACGTCCTATTGAAGAGCATTTAGCCTTTGGAATAATCAATTTAGATAAACCTGCTGGACCAACAAGTCATGAAGTTGTAGCATGGGTCAAAAGAATCCTGGAATTAAAGAAAGCAGGACACGGAGGGACTCTAGAGTTCTGTAATACAATTTACGGAACAGAGTAATCCTGGAGTGACTGGTATTCTCCCGATCGCCTTGGAACGTGCTACAAAAGTTGTTCAAAGTTGGCTTCCTGCTGGAAAAGAGTACATCTGCATAATGCGTCTTCACAAAGAAGTAGATCACGAAAAAATTGAGGCGATATGTCAAGAGTTTACAGGCCCACTTTATCAACGTCCTCCACTAAGATCTTCTGTAAAAAGACGCTTAAGAATCCGTAGAGTATATTATACAAATGTATTAGAAATTTTAGGAACAAATGTGCTCATTCGAGTCGGTTGTGAAGCAGGATTCTACATGAGGAAGTTGGTGCATGATATTGGCGAAGTGTTGGGCACGGGGGCTCATATGTTAGAGCTAAGAAGAACGCGTGCAGGTCCATTCAAGGAGGATGACACTTTTGTTACACTTCTTGAAGTAAACGATGCATATCACTATTGGAAAGAGGATGGAAATGAACAGTATCTGCGTAAGGTAATACAACCTGTGGAAGAAGGCTTAGTTCACCTTCCAAAACTGGTGATTCGAGATTCTGCAGTTGATGCAATATGCCATGGGGCAAAATTAACGGCGCCTGGTGTATTACAGTTAAGTGATAATATCAAACCAGGTGCTACTGTAGCTATATTTACTCAGAAAGGCGAAGCAATTGGTATTGCTGAGGCAACTATGTTAAGTAAAGAGATTCTTGAAATAGATCATGGCGTAGTTGCTCTAACAAAGAAAGTTATAATGCCACGCTCTACATATCCAGAGTGGAAAGCATTTAAAAAATAGTGGAAGATAAGATTCCTGAGAAAAATGCCAAAGCCATATTCATCTAAAATGCCCACATCCTCGTTAAAAACGAAAACAATTTCTGTTTATCTACGAGGTAGATTGTTTGAGTTCGTTTCTGCTCCAGATGTTTTTTCACAATCCAAAATTGACAAAGGCACGCAATTGCTTATTGAAAAAATGGATTTAACCAACTCGGACAGGGTTTTAGATCTTGGTTGTGGAATAGGAGTAATTGGCATTGTAGCTGCTGCTTCAATGATATCCCCTAACAGTCAAGTAGTTCTAACAGACATTAATAGACGAGCTATTAATCTTACGAAGAGTAATCTCAAAAAGAATTACATTAAAAATGCAGAGGCTAGATGGGGCGACTTTTATGAGCCTGTAAAAGGAGATAAGGAAACATTCGACGTTATTGTGACAAATCCTCCAGTTTCAAGTGGAATGAAGACTATCTTCCAGATTATTGAAGAGGCTCCTCTTTATCTTACATCGCAAGGCTCCCTTCAGTTAGTCATAAGAAGGGGACACAATAGAGTATATGAAAAATTGAATACTGTATTTAATACGGTCTTAGAAATTGGAAAAAAGGCAGGATATCATGTATATAAGTCATCAATGTAGTTATATAATTTTTAATTCGTACAGGGGGCTTTAGCCCCTAGCCTATAAATATTTAAACAAAGGTGCCTTCTAGAAACCAATCGATTTCGGGTATCCAATGCTGATTATGCCGGGGTATCTTAGCCTGGTAGGGAGCAGATGTAAGCGTCACTCATTGCAGCTCATGCCTGGAAACCAGATCTGAGAGCCTGTGCTCCATTGGAGCTCGAGGGTTCAAATCCCTCCCCCGGCGCCATTCTAATTCTCTTTAAAAAATAAAAAAAACGTTACGTCAACTATTGTCATTTTTTAAAACATAAGAATGGAAATGCGATTTCCCTTTTCGAAGAAGTGTTTATAGAGTGGTATTAATTAGAAAACACACATTCTTAAACGCGTCTTCCACGACGACCGCCTGGGCGTCTAGTTCCATCATGAGGAACTGGTGTGACTTCTTCAATTCTGCCAATCCGCATGCCTGCACGAGCTAGGGCACGGATTGCTGCTTGTGCGCCTGGACCTGGTGTTTTTGCGCCATGACCACCCGGTGCCCTTACAGTTATATGAAGGGCTGAAATACCCTTATCTCTTGCTTCATTTGCAGCCCTAAAAGCGGCTTGCATGGCAGCGTAAGGACTGCTTTCTTCTCGATCTGCCTTAACGATCATACCTCCGCTATATCGCGCAATAGTTTCAGCACCAGTAAGATCCGTTATATGAACAATCGTATCATTATAAGAAGAATAAATATGGGCAACGCCCCATTTCTGTTCTTGTCTTTGACTCATAAAATTAACCTCAAGAAAAATTATTTTTATTCAGCTGATTCAGGAATTGGTGTAGATGGACGTTCTGGGTGATTATCTTCCATATACGGACTCGAAGATGCATACGTTAACTCTTTTGCTTCTTCCTTAAGCAATAGACGACTTGGAGAAGTTATTTTTTGACCTCGTAGTGCTATGTGACCATGAATAAGAAGTTGTCTCGCATGATGAATAGATTTTGCAAAGCCTTGTCTAAAAACTATAGTTTGAAGGCGACGTTTTAAAAGATCTTCAGTTGTTAAACTAAGGACATCATCAATAACTGCCTCTGTTTGAATCAATCCAAGGCGTTCTAATCTTGATAATAGTTCCTTTTCCACTTTCTCTCTTTTATCGGTTTCTAGAATAGCTAAAATTTGCCTAGTTTGCCCCCTAATCTTCCTCAGATACGCCTCATGCCGTAGGTATTCCTTCTTATTACGAAGACCATACTTACCGACTAATTCGAGCTCTATAGCCATTCGATTTTTTTCCCACGGCTGAAAGGGTTTCTTATACTTTTTCTTAGGTTTTTTAGGATCGCCCATTTGACATCACCTTTATCTGCCGCCTCTTTTCTTCAAGCGCACTCCAACAACTCTGCCTTTCCGCCCAGTAGTCCTCGTTCTTTGTCCTCTCACTTTTAGTCCTTGCGAATGTCGTATACCTTTATATGTTTTGAGTTTCATCAGTAAATCAATATCAGTTTTTGTCATCAGTCTTAGTCGAGCGCCTAATAAATGTAAATCTTCGCCAGTGTGTGGATCCTTTTGACGATTTAATAACCATTTTGGAATACCATTACTTGAGGGATCTGTAATGATATCTTCAAGTTTTTTCACATCACGATCGCTAAGAAAACCAACTCTTGAAGTTTGGTCCATATCAGCTACATGCAATATTGCATGGGACAGCCGAATATCAACACCTGGAATATCAGTTAAGCCCATGTCTAACCGTTTATTTCCATCAATATCTGTACCTATTATACGAAGAATATGTCTGAAAGATGATGACAATAACGACACCTTGTTCTCTTTTAGGAATATTGTCCCTTTAGAATTATTCTGTAATTAAGAACTTATCTATAACCTAAATATTAAGGGAGAATTTGTTATGTACTTGACTATTTAACACTTTCGTTATGAAGTCATCTTATAGGTATGCAAGCAGAAATGCTTGCTTTTTGAGGAGTCATTCAGAACATACAGTGAGTTTTTTATTATATCTTGTGCATCAACTCTGAAAATAGACCTAGACTCGGAAGATTTGAAACTGAAATTACAGATTCATAATTGTGATACAAAGTATTTGTAGATATTCAAGAAAACGCCCAATACATTGGATTTGAAAAGATGTCAAGATAAGATGGTAACATGATCTCCGGAAAAGAGTATTTTAGACAA
>JAEORY010000080.1 GCA_016840645.1 Candidatus Borrarchaeota archaeon
TTAGAAACTGTACGAACCCTAGCTCCACAGGGCCTCTATCTTCTGCATTCCTATCGGGAGTCTTGTATCCCTGCTTTCCTCCCGATATTCATCACAACTACTCGGTGCAAAAATATATATAAAGCTAGCGGCTTTCATCCCCCACCTGTCGGAAGGGGACTTCCCGCCGATTAAGTTAAAATATGTGATTAACTCATGATCGAATTTGAGCGAAGTCTAGAGTTTGCAAAAGAACTGGACTTGGCGGACCCATTAGCTAAATTTCGAGCAATGTTCCACTATCCCAACTCCATAATCTATTTTTGTGGCAATTCATTAGGTCTTCAACCAAAAACAGCAAGAACTGAAATAGATCGAATCCTAAAGACATGGGAGGAGATTGGTGTTGAAGGATGGTTTCATGGGTCAAAAAACTGGTTTTCTTGTTCAGATGATTTAGTAAACAGTTTGGCACGAATTATAGGTGCACATCCAGAAGAAGTTTCAATAATGAACTCTTTGACTGTCAATCTTCATCTTCTTCTAGTAAGTTTTTACCGTCCTACTTCAGACAGACACCGAATATTGATTGAAGAACATGCTTTTCCAAGTGATCAATATGCTTTAAAATCCCAAATCCGTTTTCATGGCTATGACGTTAATGATTCTCTACTAGAAGTTAAGGCAAGAGCTGGTGAACATACGCTTAGGACAGAAGACATTATTGAAGCAATAGATGAATCTATCGCCTTAGTCCTTTTTTCTGGAGTCAACTATCTTACTGGTCAAGCATTTGACATGGAAGCCATCACTAAAGCTGCCCATGCAAAAGGGGCAGCTGTTGGCTTTGATCTTGCACATGCAGTAGGAAATATCCCTCTTGAATTGCATGATTGGAATGTAGATTTTGCCGTTTGGTGTAATTACAAGTATCTTAACGCTGGCCCTGGCGGAATAAGTGCATGTTTCGTACATGAACACCACTTTGAAAAAGATCTCCCTCGATTTGATGGCTGGTGGGGTGGAAAACGTGATACGATGTTCCTAATGGAGCCTGACATTAACCCAGCGCTTGGGGCTTCTAGTTGGCAAATAAGTACACATCCTGTGCTTTTATTAGCAAGTCTGAAAGCTTCTTTAGACATTTGGGATGAGCTTGATCTATCTCTTTTTCATCAGAAAAGGGAGTTATTGACTGGCTACTTAGAGTATTTGATAAAAGAACTAGGTCCTGAAAATTACGAGATAATTACCCCTTCAAATCCTAATGAGCGAGGATGCCAACTCTCAATTCGAACTCTCAAAAACGGTAAGAAATTATTTGATACATTGATAGACCGGGGGGTAACCGTTGATTGGAGGGAGCCTGATATAATCCGTGTTGCGCCCTATCCCCTATATAATACTTTTGAAGAAGTCTATAAGTTTGCAGAAATTCTTGCAGAAGCAGTAAAGTAATTTTTCTTCGATTTATCGCGACCAATATAGAAAATAGTGGGCTCTGCTTCGTCGCGAGTTCTTCATAGTCAGCATCATGACTCCGATTGGGACGGCGTGCATCATCACCCACTATATATTGTATCTTAATCTTAAAAATGTATTTTTTCAGATTATTTCACGATTTTCTGTGTATACGAGATACGATCAGTATCAATAAAATGAAAAAACAAGTATTATTCTCTTCTAAGAACTTGTAAAATAAAAAGATTTTATGAGAAATACGAAAATGAGGTGTCCATCTCATCAACGCTTGAATAGTCATCACTGAGACTAGACGGGAAGCTTGCAGTTTTAAACCAGTTGATCAACTGTTGTTCATTCGTTTCTGTTATCGCTTTGTTCTTTTTCAGAAGTTCCTTGAAGGTTCTCTCTCTTATTGGGATCGGCAATCTTACGCCCGTCCTTTTTTTGACCTCCCAGCGCAATTTAGAAAGAACATAGCGAATGGGGAACTTCTTCAAGCGTTTACTAATTTCTTCGCGCCCTATGATTCCCAATTTAATGGATTCTTGTATAACCCTTTCATTATCGATCATAGTATTAACAAAGCAGTCTTCATGAATCACATGATGACCCTGTACTACTATAACGTTGCTAGTAGTTACTTTTTCACCACACAGAATACATTGCAGGTTGACACCATCCCTTAATGCCTGTGAGATCAATTCTGATATTACTGTGTATGGTTCTAAACTAATAAAAGGATCATGATTACAGGGCAGAGAATCTTCACCATAGTCATCTTCCATCAAAATTCCACTCCGAACTTTCTCAAACGAAACAAAGAATATAATCGTGTTTTAAATACGTTTCCAAATAAACACTATTTCAATAAAACCTATGTTCGTAATCCCTTAATCTAACACTTTACAACAACAAAAAAACCTTTGGGCAACTATTTTAATGCGAATATTCAAAGAACCTTAGGGCAACTATTTTTCCCCTGTCGCCCCTAAGAACATTAGGAATGTGTCATACATCTTTTTAATGCGAATCTTCCTGAGATGTGCCAGTTCAAAGAATCGATACAAATCGTCTACGCTCATTGGTTTTTCATCTTCCCAGATCCATTCTTTCCCTAATTTTTTGTATCCGTAGTTGAGAATCCCCAGCAATCCAGCGCGATAGGGGACTATGGCAATTACCTTACCTTTCGGTTTAACAACTCGTCTCATCTCTGTTAATGCTAAACTTGGATCTTCGAAGTGCTCCAGCAAACCCACGCTCCATACAGCATCAAAAGTGTTTTTACCGAATGGTAAACTGAATGCATCAGTCACAACGAAAGACGTTCTGCTGTGGGTTACGTTACTAGTAGTTAAGGAATATTTCTTGGCTAATTGCAAGGCAGAGGCTGAAAAATCAGCACCAATTATATCTATACCTTTTACCCGTATTTTCAGCGAGCATTGCGCAGTGCCACATCCTACTTCTAAAATTAAGCCTTTGATTCGCTTTCTAGCAAAACGTGCAAATGTAGATGAGAAATAATGCTCCCTTAAAAGGTAGATAAGCGAATGAAGAGCAGACTGGCGAATATGTTGTTTTTCCCAGACTGAGTCCCATGTATCCCTGCTCATTAGAAATCCTCAGAAATTATTTGCTTAATAATTGCCTAAATACTACTCGAAGATAGCCTGGGCCAACTTTAAAGTATCGTAACTTAGAAGTCCCTCCTCCTCTCCTATGATAATGAATCGGAACCTCTATAACCTTAAAATCCTTTTTGTAAATTTTTAGATGAATTTCTGGATGTATTTCAAATCCTTCAGATTTAAGTTCTACTTTTTCTATTGCCTTCTGTCTCATAGCACGAAATCCCGTCGTTAAGTCATTTACACAAGTCTGCAAGAAGAGTTTGCTTAACACATTATATAAGCCACTTATGATAATCCGGGATCGAGGCATGTCTGCTCTCCCTCCCTTCATATAACGAGATCCGATAACCAAGTCTGCTCCGTTTTTAATCCCTTGAATGAGTTTAGGGATTTCTTTAGGATCATGCGAGAAGTCCCCATCCATCGTAACAATAACGTCATTGTTTTTCGCAGCCTTGATTCCCTCCCTCAATGTTAAGCCTACGCCACAAACTCCGTCACTCCGGTGGATGGGAGTCAATCGAATATTAGTTTCTCTTGCCAATTTGGTGAGAGTTATTTTAGTTCCATCAGTACTATTATCATCCACTACTATAATTTCTCCATCGATCTCAGATGCTCGCAATACATGGTCTATCTCTTTCACGAGTTTTTCTATGTTTTCTTCTTCGTTATGCGCAGGAACTACGACCGCTACCTTCATTAATGTCTTCTCCGGAAGAAATCAAGCGTACATTCTCTTTTACTACTCTAATATCACCCTATTGATTAAGAACAATTAGATAATATCGTCTCTTTTAACTTAATCGGTGCGAGTTCTTTTTGAAAAAGAAGTTAGTTCAGTAAGAGAAAAGGAAAATAGTATCACATTAATTTAATCTCTTCATATGAACGGATCAGTCTAGGAAGTATTTCAAAAACTTTTTTAACTGCTGGAACAACCTTAAATCGCTGGGAATTCCAATCTGCTTCAATTAAACCGCGCCATTCAAGCCAGTATAATCTAAGTTTTGTTTTATATCTACCTAACTCGACCATGTCTGCAATTTGCTCTAAAGCATTGTTCTCAGTACCAATACGATCGATTATACGCAGTAATGAACTTGCACGTAGAATGTTAATCAATAAAAGTATGAGAAGCGGTCTCATTATGCCATTGCCTATCTTGGCTGAAATTGGTATGATTGGATATCCAGTAAGTCCTAGAAGCCCTCTTATTTCTTCTACACTCTTTGCTCCAGGTATATCTTGTTTATTAGCTGCTATCACGCAGGGAACTGATGCAACAATCTGTATTTCTTGCATCTCTTGCCAGATTTCATTGAAATTTTCGATATTAGGATTTGCAGAATCCACCATGAAAATCATGCCGTCAGCTCCTTCAGATAAGATTTGACGCAAAATCGAGAACCTGACAAGTCCGGGCGTTCCAAAAAGAAAAGCTGGAATGCCTAAAACATCTACTGTCCCATGGTCAAGAGCAACTGTGGTTCCTGACTTATCTAACGAAATAGCTGATTCTTTGCCAAGTGATTGTACAAGGGTAGATTTTCCAGAACTAAACGCGCCTGTTATTATTATCTTCATTTAAATACCTCAAGAAGACAGCAAAGAGTGCGTGATATTCACGCAATTGTTGTTTATAACAATTGTGGAAAACAATATCACCAATATGTTAAAGCAGACTCGTTTGCTTGTTACTTTTTAGAGGTTATTGCGTCTTTATTACATCAAGCTAAACTGCAAAAATTAATGAATTCTCATTCTTCCTGAGGTTTTTTAACTCAAGTCTTTCATTCTTACTTAATTCAAATAGGAATTTGATGATTTATATTATAATTTTATTTCTGCTACCTATTTATGTTAAACAGTATGACCGACGTTATTTGTCTTTGAAATTTATGAAGTTCTATATCATTTTGTTGTGTACAAATGTCTTCTCAGGGGTTGTTTATTCTATACATTTTGATCGTTATGTAAACTCGCTTGCCATTAACTATTTATATAAGAAACGATCAGATATTTGCCAATTTCCTAAAACATACACATTGTTTTACAAATATAAAATAAAATAAAAAATTTAAAAATTGGGGAAAACTATGTCGAAAACTTTTGCGCGTGATGCTACAGGTCTTGTCCGAGAGATTGGTTGGTTTACAGCTATGACAACTGTTATGTGCTATGTAATCGGCGGTGGTATCAATTTACACTCAGTTAGAGACTTTCCGGGTGCTGGATGGGGGGCTAATATTCCATTAGGCTTTGCAATTGGAGCTATTCCAGCAATTTGTACTGCATGGGCATTTGCGCTTCTTGCTACGTCTATGCCCCGTTCTGGTGGTCCATATGTGTGGGTATCCAGAGTTCTGGGTCCATACGCGGGTTTTGTCGCCTCCTGGGCTTGGTGGTTTGGAACAGCTACAGCTTACGGCTCATTAGCGGTTTGGGACGTCTGGTTCTGGGGATTATGTCTACAGTTAGCGGGCGCATCTACAAACAACGTTGCTACCTATAATGCGGGAACCGTTATGGCCAATAATCCTGTTGCCTGGATTGTAATTGGGCTTATTATCTTAGTCATATTCTGGGCACTGGCAATAATGGGTGTTGACATCTATGGTAAGGTCCTTAATGCGATGTTTATAGTCGCCATTATTGGAAGCTTCATCACGATGGGCGTATATGCGGGTGCTATGATGGGCGGTGGAGAGGCTGCAATGGCCTCTGCTTGGAACTCCAGCCCGTTTGGAAATCCCGCCACTCAGTTCTACTATGCTAGCTATGACCAGGTAATGGCCGCTGGAGCGCCTGGATGGACCGCTCCGTTCTCATGGTCAGCTACGCTTACATTCATGGCTGTCGGTGCAATATGGGCTTACATCGGTTATACTGCTACCGCCTTCATTGGTGGTGAAGTAAAGACACCAAAGAGAAACATGCTCATTGGTTTAGGCCTAGGTACAGTCCTTATTGCAGTATTTTACGTGACTATCAGTGGATTGATGTACGGTTCAGTCGGGAACTTCGTAAAGGCGTATGCCTATTGCGACGCCAATAGCATCGTAATAAACGGGAATACACCTTCTGTGGTCGCGGTGCTGCCAACATTTGCCGCAATTTTAGTGCATGGAAATCCAGCCGTAGCTGTGTACATAGCAATTACAGGCGCTATATGGCTGGCAAACGATATTCCGCCCTTCTTAATCACAAGCAGCAGAACGCTGTTTGCATGGGCGTTTGATAGGGCATTTCCGTTAAGATTTGCGGAGGTAAGCGACAGGTGGCACTCTCCCGTTTGGGCAATAAACCTGACAGCGTTCTTAGGTATCCTTGGAGTTTTCCAAACTACGGGTGAAGACATGGGTGTTACACCTATCCTAGGCACCTGGTTTGCAGTAGTAGCCACCCAGACTTTCATGGATGTTGTCATGATGTGGACTGGCTGCTTAACAGCAATGATGTTGCCATATATGCGAAAAGACTTATTCGAGAAGGGTGCGGCGTTTAAACTAGGACCAGTACCGCTTTTGGCGGTCTTAGGGTTCATTGGATTCGTCTCTAATACCTATGTCCTCGTAGTAAGCGGAGCAGCCACGGTACCTGGTGGTGTGCCTGTTATCATGGTTTGGTTCACGCTCTCGGTTATAGTATGGCTCTGGATGCAAACCAAGAACAGAGAAATGGGTATCGATGTCGATACAATATACGCGGAGATTCCGCCTGAATAGCGATAGCGACAGCCTAGCTTAATCTCTCTTTTTCTTTTTTTTATTCTTATGCAACAAAAATGAATCTGTGATCCTCTACTTTTTGCCGATTGAACTTAAATTTCGTCATCGAAAAACCTTAAAAAAAAAATGTATTATTAGAGAGTGAATTCTAAAAAGATGCAACAAGTACTCAAGAAAACTGACACAGTGAGCATAAGAATAGACCTATATGGAGGTAGTAACATGAAAAGAACCAGAATTTTCTTTACTACGGATGTACATGGATCAGAACAATGTTGGCGCAAATTTCTCAATGTTACAACATTCTATAAAGAGATTGACGTAGCTCTACTTGGTGGGGATACTACGGGTAAGGTAATCGTCCCGATTGTTGAACAAAGCGACGGATCATGGAAGGCATCGTTTAATAAGGACTATCACATGAAGACCGAAGAGGAAATTCAAGAAGTAGAGAGAATCATCCGCTATTGTGGCTCATATCCCTTTCGAACTACACCAGCTGGTGTGGAAGAACTTGAAAATGATAAAAAAGCATTAGATACGTTATTTGATGAGGTAATCGTTTCAGAAATTGAACGTTGGATGGAGTTGGTTGAGGAAAGGGTTCCAGAACATGTAAAAGTTATTGTAAACCCAGGTAACGATGATAGTTTTTTAATAGATGATGTTATCCGAAAGACTGAACGGGTCATTTATCCTTTAGACGGCGTGATCTATCTCGACGATACTGAAAATCATCCAATGATAAGTTTAGAGTGGGTGAACCCAACACCTTGGAACTCTCCTAGAGAATGTTCCGAAAAAAAATTACGGAAAAAAATCGATAAATTATTCGACATGGTCGACCCAGGTGATTATAGAAAATTAATTTGTAATTTTCACACCCCGCCATATGGTACCCGGCTCGATGAAGCACCGAAGCTGACCAAAGAACTAAAAACAATTCAAGTTGCTGGTCACCAACTTACCCAACCAGTAGGTAGTAAAGCCGTACGCGAGGCAATTCTTAAAAATGAACCGTTACTTGGCATTCATGGACATATCCACGAATCCGCTGGAGCTGTAACGCTTGGCAAAACGCAACTTGTAAACCCAGGTTCTGAATATGGTGAAGGTATCCTAAGGGGCTACATCATCGATTTGACAGAAGATGGCATTGAAAAGTTTTGGGGAACAAGAGGCTAAACTACATCAAAGAGTAGAGGAACTTCCTGCTAAGTTAGTTCACAAACTTATCCCTATGAAAACTTGAAATAGTAATTGATAGCTAATAACGGCTAAACAAAATACTGAATACACCACTATTTTCGAAAAGCTAAATAATTCCCTCTTTCTATTCATAAAACCTTAACTTTATTATTATAAAGTGTGGACCATATACATAATTTCACATCTGATTGCAGGTTAGTAGTTCAACAAGGCTGATAGTAAAAAACATTGGATACCAAAGTTAGCTTGTGAGGATTTAATTTGAGTAAAAAGACCTATGAAAAAGATAAAATCATTTCCACCAGAAGCTTAGGAGCGGTAGCTGCTGTTTTACTTGTAATAGGCGTGTTTATAATTATTGCGTACCCCTATATCGGAATTTCTATGATTTTTATAGGTATTGGATCGCTTATCTATACAATAAAGAGTCAAAGAGGCACAATTGAAACGCTCGCCGAAGAGGATTTCGTCGATTACTTAAGAACAAGAGTTAAGAAAAATAAAGGCATCGCAATCTGGTATGACATAGAGGAAGACGTGTCTCTCTATAAAGCTAAGGCTAGGTATCTTCTTACAGGTAATACTGGGAAGGCTGATGGTGTATTCCTCGCGCGCATAGCGGCTGTAATGACACCACAGTGGGACGTAGTTACCATGATTTTCGATTTTGAAGACTGGGTGACAAAGTCAAATATAGTCGATGTTGTCAAATCTGCAGAAAGATATATGCTGGAAAAAAAGTTGAAATTTGCGTTCGTTATTGTAAATGGACGCGGATTTGAGCGTCCAGCAAAAGACGTTACTTTGGATGTTAGAACACGGGAAATCGGATTGGTACTTACCGACTCAAAGCGCAAAATCGTAGTGCGGGCAGATACATGGTTAAGCAAACAAATCCTCAAAATGATAAAACTCAAGGATTTCAAGACGCTGACGACGAAAAGAGAGTTTGAGTTTGATTAACTGATTGATGGCCTCATTAAATAAAGCCAGAATGATTTTTTAGTTGCCTTCAAAAATTTCTGGTGTTTCCACGTCAAGGTTCCACCAAGGTTTACTCCACTTTTTGTCAGACTTAGGAAGTTGTTCTAATAAGTCTTCAATTTTGGTCGTAATATCGGATATTTGACTGGGTGATGCTCCGGTTGATTCAAGAAAATCTTTATTATGTAAGATATTCGCTAGGTTTAAGCGAACAGTTTTAAGGATTTTTTTGTCCGAGAGGATTCGCTTCAACTTTTCTACATCAATTGCTTCTGGCCCTTCACCAAGAGGATGATCAAGGAAGGCTGCACTTACATCTTTTATATCTTTCTTTTCCATTCCTATGACAATCTTATCTTTATTATAATGATCGTAGTGAAGTTGCCTATATAATACTCCTGCTTGTTCTAGCTCAGGAATGACATCCTTGTCCATGTCCATGATAAATTGGCATTTCGTGGCGATCATTTTTTCTAGACCAATAGTATATAACAGTTTTTTCTGGTCTTCTTTGAGTTCATCCTCGACATTAACCGTGTGCCTCATATCAATTTCATTCGTCAGGATATCCATAACTTCCACTGTCGGAAGGTCATTTTCATTACCTAATGTTTTGATCGAACGTACGCGATGACGTCTTCCGCGCCTCTGCATGGTAAAGATTTTGTCACTGGTACTTATAAAGTGCAGGAACATCGTTCCATAAAGATCACCGAGCACAAGAAGGAGTTTTCTTATCTCGCCTCCCTGTTTTCTGGGTACAACGATATCAATATCATGGAGGACCCTTTCAAAGACGCCACCTGCGTTACAACTTGGACAGTGGAGTTTAAATGCGCCCCCGCCAAAAATAAGTATATTTAAGGGTTTATTGGAAATTCTTTTCGGAACCACGTCAGGAAATTCTGTGTGAAGTTGATGGGCATTTCTTGCCGCTTTTAACATAACTAATGAGGCTTTTATTGGCAAATAATCTAAATCTACATAGGAAGGTATACCTAACTCATCCCTTATTTTAGGAAATTCTTCAGGTTTCACCTTTGAGTTTAAAGGCAGCTCAACTTCTACTCGATAAATGCCACCTGGTTCCTCATAGAGTACGATTTTCTCATTAGTAGGCATTTCTATCAACCTAATTGCAATCTCTTCAATGAAATTTGACATTGGTGCGTCAAAGATGACGATGTGAACGTTCCTAATATATTTTAAACCATTAAAATAGAACCCTATCAATATTAAATTTTCAAATATTAAAGTATGCTTATAGTAATAACGTGTTTACTAGAACCTCACGGAATATCAACGGCTTTACCGCGTGAGAAATACAAACACAACTACGACTACTAATGCACCAATAATTGCGAGCAGTTGATACTGCTGACGCCTTTTAAACTTGTTATAGTCTATTTCACACTCTGGTGAGCAATATTCTCGCCCAAACGGGACAGAAACACCACAGTTTTTACAATGTGTATGTTTTAAGAGCCCTTCTGGTTTTTTAATACGTTTTGTACTCATTGTTCATCTGTCCTTCCAATTTCTAGCTCATCCATATGTGTCACACGTTCTATATAAATTGTAAGTGCTTTGCCTGAAATCTTTCAGAATCAATCAAAATGGGTATACGACATGTTTCTGTTGTCGAAACTTAGATTAGGTTATTTTCAATTTGACGTCAAAAAGTTTTTCGTCATACCACTGAAAAGCTTTCATGTTCATTTTCTTCTCTTCTCGGTTGAGAGATTGAATTATTATCCACACATTTTGATGTAACTTCATGTATTCAAGATCCCATGGTGATGGATTCGGCTGTGCTGGATGTGAATGAAAGATTCCTAAGAATTCAAGTCCTGACTCTTCGGCAGATATAAGAATGGTATAAAACAACTCAGGATCGATGTAAAATCTCACAGTAGGATTTTCTGCACTATTTTCGGTTTCAATAACGTCGCGAATTATAGCTTTGTTATTATCGATATGACCAAATAGAACTCCGCATCCTTCCAGTGGATAACTTTTTCTTGCTACTTCTAGCATTTTCCTGTGCAAATTCTTCGTTAATACGACCTCTTCGAAAAGGGGCAAGAACATCGCCAACCTTACAATTATTTACAAAACTGCGGAATGATTGATAAAATGCCACGTTTTGTGATAATCATCAATCTTTCCGTTGGCGGAAAGACCAGCCTTAAGGTTATCAAGCTGTGCGCTCGTCACCGAGTTCAAGACATGCTTCATTATTACTGATTTTTGCAGTATTTCGACAGTCTTGAAGGAGGTTATCCCGCTGTTCTTGAAGAGGTCATGGATTTGTGACCATCTACGGTAAGGACTATCCTGTTTCACACGGGGCTCGATGAACTCCCCGACTTGTGAGAGCACCCAATCGTAGATGGCTGGAAGTGCTTCCTTGAAACCCAAGCCTCTTCGAGTTATTACACAACTTGCTAAGTGATGGACTGACAAATTATGTAATCGTGAATATTTGTATTTCCCTATTATAGAGGTGTATCCAGGAAATACCTTTCGAAAGGACACACCGCGCTTTTTACACTTTCTCTCTAACAGTTGCAGGGCGGTGGTCTTCATATCGTTTAATTTTCGATTGCGTTTTGTATTATAGGAAAATTCTTGGTCGAATTGTAAGTCCTCGACCACGATGCCCTTGCCTTTATTAATGCAGTAATTGACGATTTTATCCATCTTGTAGGAGATATAATTGTTACGTTTGTCAGTTCGATAGCTGTGCTGATTGCCAAACGAGATGCTATGATAAGAGAGTAGTTTGCCTTGTTTATCCACATTGGTTAACGCCGCAAAATTAT
>JAEORY010000081.1 GCA_016840645.1 Candidatus Borrarchaeota archaeon
CTTCAATTGTATCAGTTAATACCTTTTTAACATCGTTTACAGAAATATCACGACCTCCTAGACCGGCGATATGACCCACAACTAAGGGACTTTCCTTTAAATCATACAGGCTTGAACGGATTTGGTCATATGCAATTCCTTGTGCACCAAAGGAACAATTTCTATCAATAACAGCAAGAGCATTCATTCCTGAACATATTTTTTGCAATTCTTCATCTGGAAACGGACGAAATACGCGGAGTTTAATTAATCCCACATTTTTGCCTTCAGATCTGAGTTCCTTGACAGCAGTCCTGGCTGTGCTTGCTGCTGTACCCATTGCAACAACGGCAGTCTCGAAATCAGCATCCTGTGGATAAGTATCGATGAGACCTCCCCAAGAACGTCCAAATTCCTCAGCAAATTCATCATTCACTTTTTTGATTAATTTCTTTGCGTTTTCCATAGCTTCTTGTTGAAGATAGCGAAATTCCTGATAAGAACTTGTAAGTGCAACAACGTTTTGTGAGAGAGGATTATCAGCATCGATCTTAAATACACTGCTGTCGTATGGAGGCAAAAAGTCGTCAACTTTCATTTGAGTGGGAACGAAGACCCTTTCTCTGGTGTGAGTGAGAATGAAACCATCAAGACATACCATAGCAGGAAGTAAGATGTCCTTGTCTTCTGCAATACGATACGCTTGGATAACTGTATCTAGAACCTCCTGATTATTCTCAACGTAAAATTGCATCCACCCAGTATCTCGTTGACTCATTGAGTCCTGATGATCCACATTCAAACACCATGGCACACACACCGCCCTGTTTCCTACAAGTGCTACAATAGGGACACGAGACCCACCAGCCCAATGAAGCATCTCATGCATCAAAAATAGACCTTGGGAACTTGTGCCCGTGAAGGTTCGCGCACCTGATAGAGACGCAGTTATGCATGCGGCCATTGCGGAATGCTCGCTTTCAACTGTAAGCATTTCAGCATTTAGTTCACCGTCAGCAATTACTTTAGCTATGTATTCCAAAGCATGTGTCATCGGAGTGATTGGATAAGCTGAGACTACCTCTACACGAGACAGTATTGCACCTATCGCAGCAGCTGTTGCCCCAGTCATAGTTAGCTCTTGAATCATTTGCTCTTCTTGAACTTTCGTCATCTTTCTTCTTCCTCCATCTTAATTGCCTCTACAGGACATTCATGTGCACAAATTCCACAACCTTTACAATAATCAAGTAAGACGTCAAGTGTGCCATCTTCATTCTGCACTATTGATGCATCGGGACAAAAAATCCAGCACAGAAGACATCGGATGCATTTTTTATTGTCTATAACAGGTCTCTCAAAACGCCACGTTCCTGTTTTAATATACTGGTCAGATGTTCCAGATGGGACTACGGCACCAGGGGTCGGACGGAGTTTTTCCACTTTATTCACCTTTGATGAAACATAAAATCATAGGACAAAAAGAATAGTAAAGTATGCTCTACCTTTACAAAGTGATTTTAAATAAGTTTTGTATCTAGAGGAGTTCTGACGTATGAGATAAGATAATATTCGCGTTCTTATGTTTTTGAAACCACATTTTGGGGATGTCCTTCTACAAACGCTTTTATATTTGCAATTGATGTGTCTAGAATTCTTTCTGCAGCCTCTCGTGTATAATATGCTATATGTGGTGTGAACACAACATTATCGCGTTTAATGATGCTCAAAACTTGTTCCATAATCTCTGTTTCCTCTTGAGAAAGTTGTGTTCGATCTTTTAAAAGCAATTCCTCTCCTTCAATAACATCTAAAGCCGCTCCACTAAAGATTCCTTCTTCCAATGCCTGTTTGAGAGCTCCAAGCTCCATAATTGCACCACGGGCCGTATTAACAAGGACAGCACCTGGTTTAATCAGTCTAATGTTGTCCTTGTTGATCATATGATGTGTGTATTTATTGTATGGTGCATGCAGAGAGATTACATCCGAGTTTTTCAACAGTTCTTCAAGAGATACATATTCGTATCCAAGCGTTTCGCGAGCAAAATCATTAAAGATAACATCATATGCAAGTACGTCCATTCCAAATCCGCGTCCGATTTTGATAGCATAGAGTCCAATACGACCAGCACCAACTACTCCTAGAGTCTTCCCTTTTAGATCAAATCCTATCGGCCCAACAGAGAAATCTTCAGCAGCAACCATTGAATTATATTGAGGGAATCGCCGCATCAATGCTAATAACAAACAAAATCCTTGCTCAGCTACTGTATTATCACCGTAGGCTGGAACATTACTCACGGGTATATTACGTCTCTTACATTCTTTTAGGTCGACATGATCGAATCCGGTACATCTGAGTGCTATAAATTTGAGATTCGGAAAACGATCCAAAGCCGCTTTGTTCGGATGGTGTCCTCGTCCCATTGTAGATAGGATATCGGCGTCACGAACCTCGTCAACAATAACATCTGGCGAACTCAAACAGTATTCGAAAAAGTATAATTCGTGCCCTTTAAGTTGTTTTAACAAATAATCTTCTTGCCACGGTTCAACTTCGTAAAAAGCCATTTTCATAAAATCACATCAATACAGAAATGATAGTAAACGCATATTTCTTCATAATTAGAAATACTTTTCTAAATAGGAAAATGACTTTAAAGAAGAATCATGTCACTTAGTAGTCAATAATTAACGAGAGAGGGTTAATTGATGAGGTCTAAGATAAAAGTTGTAAGCACTCACCAGCCTCCCGTTGCAGTCATACCGCCGTCTACATAGATTATCTCACCCGTAATGTAACTCGCATCATCTGATGCCAAAAATACTGCCAAATTAGCTATTTCCTCAAGCTTACCAAAGCGTTTCATCGGTGTCCTATCGATAAGAGTTTCAGCATTAAAGACACCTGTATCAATTGATTGCTGTACTAACTCAGTCAATATATAACCGGGACCGATTGCAACGACGCGTATGTTATATTTAGCCCATTCGGAGCCCATGACTTGTGTTAATGCAATTACTCCTGCCTTTGATGCACAATAAGCTGCTCGCATAGGTAAAGCAACTTTGCCCAAAATTGAACTAAGATTAATGATAACACCACTTTTTTGAGGTATCATAGCATGTTTAGCCGCTTTTTGAGAACAAAGAAAGGTCGCCTTGAGATCAATAGCTATGGCACGATCCCAGTCATGCTCTGAAAGGTCCTCAGTTGGCGAAATCATCGCGATTCCGGCATTATTTACGAGAATATCAATTCTGCCAAACTTTTCAATTGTTGTATCGATAAGATAGTCTATGTCAGTCGATTTTGTAAGATCTGATTCAATTGCTAGGGCTTGACGTCCTATAGCTCTGATTTCATTAGCTGTAGCTTCTGCTCGCTCTAATCTTCTCGAATTTGTAACCACTATCGCACCTTCTTTAGCGAAGGCTAATGCAATCGCCTTACCAATTCCTAGTGAACTCCCCGTAACAATCGCTATTTTATCTTTGAGTCTCTCACTCATAAAAACATCCTACCCATTAACTAAATATCACATAAGTTGTAAATAGAAAACTACAAATTAACTGGATATCTTCTTATAAAATAGTTCATCTCTGTGAACTACCACCCAACAAGTTAGGTGGCTTCTGCCCTCACGGATTGTTGAGCTGTACCTACGATGGAGAGCAAGAATCCGCTCATCGACAGTTCGGGGTGATCCACAGCACCCCCCGTTCCTTCGTAGAGGAACACTTTGGCTTTCGCCTTACCACCTTTGCTACCTTTTTGTTTCTTCAACCCGGTAAGGCACTTAATAGCGTCTTTCAGGATGTTAAACGCTGCATTTACGTCTCTATCGGCGGTAAATCCACAGTTCAGGCACGTTAATGCCCTATCCTTGACATCCACCTTTCGCGATCCGCACCTCGAACAGCGATGGGTGGTCCACCACTCGTTGATAACCAAGGGTACTCCATCACGCATCAGCACCGCCATCGCGATACGGTCGGCACAGTCCTTGAAGGCCCAATGATTGACCCGTTTTCGGTTTCTCCTGTGCCCCGAGCCTTTGTAGTGACAGTTACGCACTTTGTCGGGGTAGCCTATGACCACCAGCGAACCTTTAAGGTGCTCAGTAATATCATTTGCTAGTTTTCTCCTGAAATCCCTCGCGTAATTCAATCGTTTACTGTAAAGTTTCTTCACTACCGCGTAGTTCCTTAACCGTTTTAATTTGGCGATCCTGTTGCTCAGTTGCCGCATATGGATGAAAAAGTCTTTGTAATCCTCTTTTTTAAAGAGGAGGACGCTACCTTCACCCGATAGCTCGCACGCTACCGCCGTTGCCAGTCGCTTCAAACCCAGGTCGATGCCGGTCAGCGATTTCAGCACCGGCATAACTTCCTTTTCTACGACGACATGGACTTCGTAGCGTTTCAACTTGTGATTCTTAACGATCTGAAAAGACTTAACTCGCCATTCGTTGTCGTGGAGATGTTTCTCAGCATACGGATAGAGATACAGCGGTAGGTGTAATTTCTCACCTTTTTTAAGGGTAGAAATTCTCGCCCAGAGAGGAAACGCCTTTGAAGTGCAGGAAAAGGCGATGTCGCCTACACGGTAGTCGAACATGATAGGTACCTTCCCCCTGATAGTCGGTGGCGAGGGTTCCCTCTTTTTCCAGCGGTAGAGTTTGTGCTGGAGTTTCCGCAACCGTTTTCTATCTTTAGCGGTGCTCTTCCTGGCGAGGAGTTGTTTACAGGTGGCGATGGACTTTTCCAGCCGCGTAATCTCCCACTGCCAGTCACGGTATAGTTGCCGATAGGACTTGAACATCCAGAGGGCTTTATCGCGACAGGCTTGCACGAAAGCCGACGACAGGCCGGTAATAGTCTGTATGTCCTGTCGGTATTGCTCCGCCTCTTTAACACGCGTTATGTTCTCACTGGTGATTTTCTCAAGAAACAGTTGCACGCCGTAAGTAATTCGTGCGGTAAGTCTGTCGAGGAACTTCATTTTCGTTTTGGTGATCCTGTCATCAACGGGAAGCAGCAGCGTCTTGCAGACGGTTAATGGTTTGGCAAGTTGCAGTTCCAGATCCATCCTCCACCACATCCTAAGAGGTTATGGGACACTAAACTTAAAAAGGTTTCGCCAATCATAATCTCGTGAAAAAAAGTGCCACCATAGCTACGCACTTCATCCCCCCAACAAGTTGAGGGGTCTTCTTGCGAAATCATATAAAAAATATAGTTCATTTTCAATTATGAGAGGAAAACGACAATGAATAATAGAGACGAGTACGGAGAGGAATTTCCTCATAACCATCTGATCCAAATCCTATTATTTGTCATATACTTGGTGATTTGGATTCCCGACTCATTAATTTTCCATTTCACCACTTTCCTCACAAATACCATTCCATTCCTACTTCACGTCACAATTGGAGCGATTATATTTGTCATAGGTTTGGTTTTAATGGAATTAGCACACCGGGAATTATTTGAGAAAAAATTATCTGGGTTAATAACTACTGGAATCCTGTCACATACTAGACATCCTATGTATTTCGGAACTATCCTTGCCTATCTAGGTGGCATTATAGGAACTCTTTCATTGATTACTCTAATTCCTTGGCTCTTGAGCGTTATATTATATTACAAAATGGCTACTTATGAAGAGCAGAAACTCGAAGAGAAATATGGCCAAGAGTACTTAGAATACAAGAAAAAGGTACCTAAGTGGATATCACGATGATTCAGAGGATACAGATGATGCTTAATTCATCTGTATTCGTAGCGTTTTTTCGCTTTTTTTGAATAAACTACATAGTAGTATAGAAATTGTTCAAATCGAATGCAATATTGATTTTGTCCCAAAGAATAGTTTTTAAACGTCTTTTGTGCAATAATGTACCTACCAATCTTGGAGGCAAGACTTTGAAAACAAAAGAGGAATACATTGAAAGTTTAGAAAAGCAGAAACCAGCAATCTGGATGTTTGGTGAAAAAATAGAAGATCGCATAAATCATCCACTGCTCAAACCCCAAATTGATGTATTAGCCTTCACTTATGAATTGGCACGAGATCCTAGATATGAACATCTAACAACAGCCACATCACATCTCACTGGCGAAAAAATCAATCGGTTCACACATATCCACCAATCAAATGATGATTTGATGAAAAAAGTCCAAATGACCCGCTTATACGCACGATATTGTTGTTGCATTCAAAGATGTATGGCCATAGATGCCCTTAACACGCTGTCAATAACAACTTGGCTTTCTGACAAGAAATATGGAACAAATTATTATGATAATTTCATTGAATATTTGAAATGGTTTCAAAAAGAGGATGTTTGCGCCACAGGGGCGATGACGGATGTAAAGGGCGATAGAAAGTTAAGACCCGCAGATCAGGCAGATCCAGACCTTTATGTTCGAATTGTTGATAGAAATGACGAGGGTATTACCGTTAGAGGAGCGAAATGCCATACGACTGCAGCTATCCCTGCCAATGAGATAATTTTCCTGCCTACACGCGCAATGAGAGAGGAAGATAAAGATTATGCCGTTGCATTCGCGTTACCCGTTGATGTAGAGGGAATGAAATTCATTGCTCGTTCAACTGTGCCAAAAAGAACAAGTAAAATGGACCGTCCCTTTGGGCAAAGATGGGGTGTTACAGAGACGTTAACAATCTTGCAAGATGTATTTGTCCCATGGGATCGCGTGTTTATGGCAGGAGAGTGGGAACTCGCAGGTCAAGTAGCCGAGGGATTTGGGGTTTATCATCGGCATTCCTACTGTGGTTGCAAGCCAGCTGTTACAGATATGCTTTCAGGAACTGCTGCATTAATTGCTGAATATAATGGCGTAGACCATGCTTCGCATATTAAGGGTAAACTCACGGACCTAGCATGTACAGCAGAGCAGATGTATGCATGCGGGATTACTGGCAGTGTGAGAGGTAAACCAATGGGACCTGGCACGTACCTTCCAGATATCACCTATGTGAATATTGGCAAGTACATCGCGGGAACCCACATATACGAAGAGATTTATCGTGTCCATGATATCGCTGGTGGTTTTGCAGTCACATGTCCATCTGGAGCAGACTTTGAAAATCCAGAAACGCGTCCTGACCTTGAAAAATATATGAAAGGAAAAGCAGAAATCCCTTCTGAAGACCGAATGAAAGCCTTTAAACTTGTTGAAGATCTTACAGCACATGGATTTGCAGGCTGGCTCATGGTTGCATCATGCCATGGTGGTGGATCACCAGAAGCGCAACGGATCACAATTAATAGAGGATACGACTGGAAAACACGAAAAAAGATAGCTCGAGTGCTAGCAGGTATTGACCCCTTTGAAGAATTTCCAGAATTCAAAGAATAACGCGCTTGTCTTTTGCGAGAACTATATTCCTTATATAACTACTGGACTTTTTTGAATACGAGGCGATTCACCCGAACACCAATTTCTTTTTTCCATTCCTTTTATTTTCTATATCTATCTTCTTCGAGGTAATCTCCAGCAGTATTTGCAAGAATCGTCTTATAAGTAAATATAGTTTTAGAAGTTACGTGTTTGGGAAATTAGAGTTATTTGAGTTTAAAGAAACTATATTCCCTTTAAAAGAAGGCTTTATCAACAAAAATTTTTAAGATAAGAAGACCATGAACCCTTTAGTAAGACAATGAGATGTAAAATCTAGATTTACTGAATTTCTTAACTTAATTTAAATCAGAATCAATGAATTGATTACTTTAATCTGTCAGAAACTATCTAACTTGTTCATGGGGCAGCAAGACAGCAAAAAAGCATAACATAATAGATGATTTAAAATGGTTGCTTCAAACCAAATAAATCGGCTTGACAGGCTTATGCTGATAAGTAAAAACCAGAAAAAAATGAAGGAACAATCGGAAAACGCCTCATATCCTGATCTCGTAATCTTTAAAGCTCTTATTCGAGAAACCTCTGTCTACAAATACTATGTAGAACTGAAAGAGGAGGTTTTTACCAAAAAGGGCTACCTTGATCTCTTAAAAGTACCAGATTTGTTTGTATCCGGGGCAGGGCAATTCATTAGGGAGTTAAGGAAAAAAAACTGTCTCAGACAGAAAGACGTTGCTAAAATCTTCAATGTCAAACGTGAACAAATAGCTAAATGGGAGAATAACTATAGACGTATACCCTTACAATCATTGATTGAAATCGTTGAATCTCTAAATAACTCAAGGGATACGATTTATTCTCTTATTGATCAAGGAGACTTCTCTTTAAAGACTACTATACCAGTAAGATTTGAGAAGATTCGTCACATTGTACAATATTTCACTCCGCGGATCTCTGGATATTATAAAGTGACTTTACATCCGTGCTCGATGGAGATTCTTTCTAAAATTAAGGAAACACTAAACGTAAATCCAAGGATCTATCCCAGACGCCGTGAGAAAAATATCTCCTCCAAAGAGTTGTATAATTATCTCACAACGTTTTTTCAATACACTAAAGTTCCTAAAATACATCCTCCATTAACAAAAGAAGTTAAATTCTGGAATGAAGAATGCGTTGACCTGAAACGTGCAGTTATTGGCCCATGTTTGCAGAGCGATGGCAGCATAGATCACAAAGAGCGCAAAAGAATCAGGTTCTTCGGCAAAATTAAAACCTTGCATAACCTTTTTGTTGACGCGATGTATTTCGAATACAACGAATTACCCAACTCCTATTTTATAAGACGTCCAGGAAATTACATAAACTACGTTACTACATATCAAAAAAGATCATTAAACAACAGTGTTGATGAATTGATGAATCTTTTAGGGAACGCAAAGACTTCTCCAGCAAACGGACAAACAATTAAGGATTATTTAAAAGAATCGCAGCCACATTTGAAATACTTAATTAACGCTTCTAATAAAGACCAACAAATTGCCTTACGAATCTGGGCATCTACTGAGGGACATGTAACCTTCTATAAAGATAGAAGAAATGTGAGAAGCAAAATCTACCCTACAATAGTAATTGCATGTGCTCATCCTGTTTTAGCCAAACAACTGCAACAAATTGCGAAACGGCATAACATCAATTTTAACACAAAACATGATAAAAAAAATTGGTCTGGAATTGGTGGGCTTGTAAACAAAACTCTATGCGGATGCTTGAATTTTCTAAGACTTGGAGGGTTCATTAAAGGTGTAGAAGTCAGTGCCAACAGCTCATATCACGAAGGTACTACCAAAGATATTCTTCTGTTAGGAATCTTAGAATTTCAAAAACGTGAAACGACAGACCAAAAACTCAAAAAACTATCAGTTAGAGAAGTACATAACGAGATAAATAAAATCATTGCAAAGAGAGAGTACAAATCATCGGATTATTATATCAATTACTTCTCGTAGGCAAACCAGTTGGGCCTGGAACTTACCTCCCAGACATTACATATGTTAATATTGGCAAGTACATCGCGGGAACACATATATACGAAGAAATCTACCGCGTCCACGATATAGCTGGAGGATTTGCAGTTACATGCCCTTCTGGTGCAGATTATGAAAATCCAGAAACACGCCCCGACCTCGAAAAATACATGAAAGGAAAAGCAGAAATTCCTTCTGAAGACAGAATGAAAGCCTTTAAACTTGTTGAAGATCTTACAGCACATGGATTCGCAGGTTGGCTCATGGTCGCATCTTGTCACGGCGGCGGATCTCCAGAAGCGCAACGAATCACAATCAATAGAGGATACGACTGGGAAACACGAAAGAAAATCGCAAAAGTTCTTGCGGGTATTGAACCATTTGAAGCCTTTCCAGAATTTAAAGAGTGAAAAATAAAAAGTACCGCTTTTACGCGGGTTTTCTTTTCTTTATAGGTTTTTAACATCTTTTAGTTAGTTTTTCGAATATCGTACTTAATTTTGTACTAAGCAAAAAACATTTCGGGCATATAAAACTCATATTGTATATATGCAGGATTGATATCTAATGCTTTTTGGATGCATTCATTGGCTTTTTCCATATCTCCTAGCCCTCTATATGCCATGTACATATACAACCAAGCATCGCCAGATCTAGGGTTAAGTTCTATCGCCTTTCTACAAGCGATAATAGTCTGTTTATATGCACCTAATCCTCCATAACTAAAGCCCATAAATAACCACGCTTCTAGACCCATAGGGTTAGCCCTTACAGCTTCCTGACAAAATCCGATAGCTTTTTCATTATTTCCTAGTTGCCCATATGAGAGGCCCATACATGTCAATGCCCTGTAATGGTTCGGATCAGACTCTACTACCTTTTCGTATTCACTTATAGCGTCTTTGAATTTATTTTTTGCTTGAAAGCCTGTTCCTTTCTCAAAATGTTCATCTGCAGCGCTTTTTGGCGTTTCTTTCTCTCTTTTGCTTTTTTCTTCTTGATATTGTGGATATTTCTTCAATGCTTCCTCTAAGGCTTGTTTGACGGGTGGCATGTTTGGATTGATATTTAGAGCCTTTTCATAAAATGCAATTTCTTGATACTGATCACCTAACATGCCGTATGCTCGTCCTATGTTAGCCCATGCTAGAGCAAAACCAGGCTGTGCCTCTACTACTTTTTCTAGGTACTCAATGGCTTTCTTGAACTCTTCTATGTCTGCAAGAGCAGTCCCTACCCTGAAACATGCTTCTTCATGTGCAGGATGGACTTCCACGACTTTTTCTAGGCACTCAATCGCTTTCGTGTTATCGCCTAATTTTCCATAGGTAAGTCCCATTGCGTGCCATGCTTTTGCGAAATCAGGGTTGATGTTCACTACTTCTTGTAAACTATCAATCGTTTTATTAAGGTCACCTAAACTAAAATAGGCTAACCCCATATTGTACCAAGCCCTGTCGTGGTTCTTATTTAATTCAATCACTTTTTCGAATTCTTTAATAGCATTTTTAAACTCTTTTTGCTGGGAAAACTGCATTCCCTGTCTAAGAAACTCTTCTTCACTCAATTAAAAACATCCTTCCTCTAGAATAAACTTAGAATTCTCCTTTTTCTTTAAAAACTGCTTTTGCGACTTGTAAAGCGTTCTTAGCCCGTGGATTACCAGGATTTAGCTTTACAGCCTCCTCAAAATTTTCGATTGCCTTTTGATACTCTCCCTTCTTGAAGTAAACGCCTCCTTTGAGGATAAATGCATCTGCAAATTTCGGATTGATGCTTAATATTCGCTCAGAGCATTGAATCGCCTCATCGTACTGACCTAGTTCTGCATAAGCTGCACCCATAGCTGACAACGCTGCTACATATTTAGGATTAATTTCTACTGCTTTTTGGCAGTATTCAAGGGCTTTTTCATTATCGCCTTTCGGTCCATATACACACGCCATATAATAATACGCATATGCATTATTCGAATCGATTTCCAGCGCTTTCTGACAACATTCAAGGGCATTATTGAAGTTGCCTGACGCGCCGTAGGCACCTCCCATGAATGCCAACGTATCTGCATCCTTGGGCTTGATGTTCGTTGCTTTTTGAAAACTATCTATTGCTTCTTTGAATGCACCCATGTGATAATAAGCCAAGCCCATGCCTTTCCATGACTTAAAGTGTTTTGGATCGAACTTTATTGCCATTTTGAATTCTCTTATAGCTTGTGGGAAGTTGCCATCCTTGAGCCATTTGTTTCCAAGTACCCAAATACCTTCTGCTGCTGAAGACATTTTTATTTGCCCCCTCAAAAAATCTCAAGTCGATAAAGCGTTAATATGAATTTCAAGTATATAATAACTAGTATATAGAG
>JAEORY010000082.1 GCA_016840645.1 Candidatus Borrarchaeota archaeon
AAGGCTTATCAACCCCGCTCTTATGCCTATTCCGATTAAAAATCGTCCAAGTATCAGTTTTTCAAAACCTAAGATTAAAATTCCACCTAATATAACTGTGAAACCCCCAGCTACTGCGAGGATAAATAAGATCAAAAAAACAATGAACACTAATATAACGATAATAAATGGGGGAGGTCCATTAAAGATTATAAAAAGTAATACTGCAACTGCTTGAAAGATAAATACATATAATCCAAAGCCCGTGAAATCTGGTGTAGCAAGTATAGCTAGAATTCCTGCAATTATAGCAATAATACCAGGTACACTACTCTTCATAGCAGAAACCTCATTCGGTGCTCGTTTTAGGCAATTTCTGATTTTCACACATCCAAGAGCAATATTAACTAAAGTAAAAAAAAGGATAGGGGAGTATCGTTATTCGACTACTCTAGTTAATTGTCTCGCAATAATCGCTAAAACTATTGCTATACCTTTTAAGGTGATTATAACGGCAACCAAACCGAGTATTGCAGCAATTGCCGCTCCACCGACTGCAGCTATTACTATAGTGATGATAATTCCAATTAAGCTCATGCCTACACCTAAACCAATTAAGAATTTTCCGAGTCCTATTTTGTAAGCTAAGATTAAAACCCCTCCAATAATCACTGTGATGCCTCCGAGAGACGCTAAGAAGTCTAAAATTGCGAGAACCCAGCCAAGTACCACCGCTGATGCGGGTGCTAAATTGGCAGCTATTTCAAAGACTGTCGCATAAAAACCAGCAGAACCTACTATTCCTGCAATTATTCCGATAACCCCAGCGATTATTGCGAGGAACCCTGGGACGTTCGATTTCACATCATTTCCTCCCTTAGATGAAATATTTTCTTTTTATTCTGTTTTTAGTTTACTGTGAACTACCATCCAACAAGTTGAATGGCTTCCTGAATCATTCATCTCCCAGCGGAGCATGTCAAACAGGCTCTACGGACAGTCCCTGCCCTGAACTTGATGTTAATTTGAGAACTGGCGAGTGTGACCTCAGCTCAGTTCTACCTACTCTCTATGTGCAAATACCTATTTAAAGATTGTAGACTGTTGTGAAAGTGAAAAAACGCAATTCATCCCCCCAACTAGTTGGGGGGTCTTCTTGCGAGGCACTTATAAAAATTCATACATGAACTTAGTAAAAAGTAATGCAGTTTGACCAAAAACGATTATACTTTTTCTTTACTAATTGGGACTACAAGTGCAATTATGGAAAAAATGAATGCAATCCCAGTTAGTGTGGTTAACAAAACAACAAAACCCACTAATGCGGTAATAAATGAGCCTCCGATCGCTACTAATACTACTTCAAAAATTGCACTCATTGCTTCAAACCCAATTCCCATACCAATGCAAAATCGTCCTATAAAAAATCGATTTACTAGAATTATAAGACCACCAAGGATTACAATGGCGCCTCCAAGAGCAGCGAAGATAGTTAAAATTAAAAGAATCAGTCCTAGAATGGAAGTATACTCAGCAGGAGCATAATCAGTTGCAAGCGTAATGAGTGGGGCATATAAGCCAATAGATCCTGTGAGACCCGCAAGGAGGGCAATTATACCTGCAACAACAGCTAAAATGCAATGAACCTTCTTATTCACCATAATTAAGTCCTCCTGTGAGGGTTCTTCATCGTACTTTTTATTTTTTATGTGATATACAGATATTCTTCATGGTTCAATCTCACAAAGTTCCTCATCTAACATTACTTCTTTAGCCCTTTGTAGCGAAAATTTGACACCAAGAGGGCCAAATAAATCCATTACAAGTACCGAGGCTGTAATCACATTAAAAATAAAAAAACCAACTGTAGCATTACCAAGCATTGCTAAATGGCTACTTGCAAGATATGCTAGCCCTAAAGCTACTCCAGCTTGAGATAGAAGTGAAAAGCCGATGTTATTAGCAACGTTTGGAGATTCTCTGGCTAATTTAGCGCCTCCGTATGCCCCAAATATTTTTCCTGTACTTCTAGCAACCACATAAATTGCTGCAAAGATACCAACCTCAATAAGAATAGCAATATTTAGGTGAGCTCCTGTTAAGACGAAAAATCCGATAAATAGTGGCAAAAGAATGATTTCAAATTTTTCCTCAAAGCGTTTAAATTCTTGAGAACTTAGATTCTCCATCGTTATTCCGAGGGCTATGTTTGACAAAATACCTGAAATTCCGAAAAATTGAGACACGCCGGTACAGAGTATAATTGAAGCAATCGTTAATATTAGCCATTCGGTTTCATCTTTAAATAATTCTTCCAGCTTTACAAGGACGAATCCTAGCGAACATCCTAATATAAAAGCAAAGAGAATTTCTAGTAGAGGAGTTAATAAGATAAATAAACTCCATACGACTTGTGGTGAGGCATAAGTTATCACAAAATTAAATAATACTACAGCTATAATATCATCTAAGGCGAGGATGAAGAGAATGACTTGAGTTAACTCTCCTTTTGCACAATACTCTCTAATCACTTCGACCGTTGCTGCAGGCGCAGTTGCAGATGCTAAAGCTCCGAAAATAAGGCTAATATATAGTTCACCAAACAATAGTTGGAATACCGCTGTAACAATAAAAAACGTGCCAATTGCCTCGCATATAAGTATTATAAACAACTTTTTAGAACCTTTAAATAATTTGTTAAGGTCTAGTTCTCCCCCAATCGTGAAACCGATGAATCCTAAAGCTAATTCTATTATAGGGCTCAAACTCTCTATTATATCCGGAGGTATAATACCAGCACTTCCAAGAATCAGACCTATGACTATGAAGCCAACTACTCTTGGAATTTTTAGTCTTTGGAAAATTTTACCAGCAGCGAAGCCAATTATAATGATTAATCCAACTATAAGTAGAATTTGAAACGTAACAATTTCTGTTTGCATTGCAATTCATCTTTCTTCTTCTTCGCTTCGTCTTCCTAATTGTTTTCATAAGTCATGCTTTTAAGTACCGAAAAGCTTTCAATATGCGGTCGGGGACTCTCTTTGGAGTGTTTGTAAGTGAAAATCAGAGAAGAGAGTTCCGAATATGACCTTCATTTCAAATATACAAAGGATATTTTTAAATGCATCGCTCGCTTTTAACTTCCTAAGAGTTGTCAAATTGCTAATGTACCAGGAAATTGTTCATGTGGCCTTTCAGAATAGCGAATGACTTCCTTAGGAATACATGCTCAAGAAACTAAAAACTATAAAAGTTAGAATCAATACTTTCACATCAGGAAGCAAGATATCTATTTCTTATGGTCACATAATCATCGAGGGTCGCCTTTAGAAGGTTTGACTCATTTTCTAAGAAATAAAGAGATCCTTGACCGATATCTAAAGCAAGTTTTCTAGCAAATTTTTCGTCAACATGGTGACCGCGCCTTATACATACTATAGAAAGAGAGATATCCTGTCGACGACATAATTTTGCTTGATGAACTGCTGCTTGATATGCATAATGCTTTCTTTCAGGAAGATCAAACCTAAGATGATCCTCAATATTCTCATTAAGAGTGGAATAAGTGGTTGGAACCGTATCTGAAAGCATTATTATATGCTTATGAATCCCATTTAATCCTCCTTGATTCAACAGATGTCTTGAGAGTAAAAGAGCCTCTTGAATGTTAGTATTACCATCAGCCCTTTGTTGAAACACTTTGTGAAGAATTAAATTGACATCTAACGAAAGTTGTGTCAACACACGCGCTTGGTCTGAAAAAGTTATTACACCCACTTTATCTCCTTTTCGTTGTGCAGCATATGTAAGACCAACTGCTGCTTTTCTTGCATAATACAATTTCTGAAACTCACCCATACTGGAGCTGATATCAAGTGCAACTGCAATAGCCATATTTGTTGGAGGGTTTTTCTGATAAATCTGGAAATCTTTCCTTTTAACTGCATCAAGTTGTTTGCCTTGACGTACGAGGGTCTTAATTGTCCTTTGAATAGATATATTCCTATAATTATCCCCATTTTTGTATGGTCTAATATCTAGTGATCGTTCACCTATTTTTTTTATGATTTTTTTAGACCTATGACCCTCTTGACTCTTAGAGACTATTTTCTCTACTTCTGGAATAAGTTCTTCAAAGAGTAATGCATAAGCTTTCGTGGTAAGTGTAATTTTATCCTTCAATTTGACATATCCTGTTAGTTCCAGTTTTTCCAAGAGTGTCTGGAGTTCATCAAGAGCTGCCAAAAGGTGATCATACCTTAGCAGGTCTGGTTCAACTTGAAGTCTTTCCCTTAATCGCTCTTCTATTAGTGATTTAACGTTAGATTCATTCAATAGAGACTGGGGCGATGCAAGACCTCTTTGGTCAATAATAGTTTGAATAGCTTCCAGAAGTTCTCGGAAAAGATTTTTTGAAATATCGTCCGTAATCGTTTGATTCGCTTGTGACACTTGTTCCATTTCGCTTTCTAAGACTAGTTTTCCAAATGCTGCTCCTAATAATTTTTCAACTAAATCTTTGCCAACTAGGTCGATTGCAGTAGGAGTAAATGTAAAAATTGCGCTTGGATGCCAATTATGCTCATTCATTCCTCTTATGAAACCTAGTCGCTCAAGTTGATTTGGTAACGTATGAAGTAATCTCATAAGTTCTTGGCTCGGCGTTTGTGATTGATAAAGTTGCTTTAGTTTACTGAAGAAGTTAGAAAGAGTGGGATATTGTTTTTCCAATTCAGAGCGAGGCATTTGAAGGAGTTTTGCTAAATCTTCAATGGTAAAACCATGAGTCTGTTGTGTAAAATACCCAGGAAAATCAGGATGAAGTGATCGCAAGACAGGTCTTAGAGCGGAACTTGGTTGTTGATTTTTATTTTTCTGCCCTACGAATTTCATAAGTTCACGTAGCAGCGCATTATTTTCTGTTTGACTATTTTGAGTTAAAGGTACCTCTGAAGGGGGTAAAATTGATATCGAAGTCTCTTTGTTATCTAAAACCTGATCAATTATCTCTTCAACTATTTCCTCAGAAGGTCTAAGCGAATTAACTGCAATACGATGCGGTAAGGTGACCAATGCTGCTTTCTTGATATAGTTCTTTGTTACGTGCTGTCCGTTTAATACAACCAAGCTTCTTAAAAGTTCGAAAAATGCCAAAGTTCCTCGTCCTGCAGATGCTTTCTTTATCTCCGGGTGAGAACGAAGTGATTGTGTTATCCCGATTAGAATTGGAAGAAGGTTCGCCATTGAGATTTCTTCATTCGTAGATGTCATTCTCTTAGCATCCAGTTGACTGAGGATTGAACTAACTGATTGTTAATAAAAGTTCTTGATTCTTAATAAGTTTCTCAATGAGGAAACTTTAATAGTAATCTTTTTAAGAAGAAACCCTAACCGGTTTCCTCTAAGAAGTCCATTCAATAAATTGTATATTTTGTGAAAAAGGAGGCTACGAATGGTGAGAGCTAAAGATGTAGCACGGCGCAATGTTGTAACCTGTAGACCTGATGAGAGTATACCCATGGTTTCTAAAATGATGTTAGATAATTGGGTGGGTAGTGTTGTCGTCTTAGAAAATGAAAAACCAGTAGGTATCGTTACTGACGGTATTATTTTTAAACTAATTGCGGAAGGGAAGAACCCAACTATATTATTGGCTCGTGACATTATGGTGATGCCAGTCCACACAGTACATGAGAATAAGAACGCTTTAGACATTTCTGATGATGAATTCTTGAAATCAAAAGTGAACAGATTAGTGGTTGTGAACGACGAAGGTAAACTGGTTGGTGTAATCAGCAGAAAAACTGTTGATCGGCTTACAAAGTATTCAGTTGCCAAAAGAATTATAGAAGATCGAGTTTAGTTCACCTTCATTCATAATTCTTAATTTCATACTCTAATTCTTGTCACTGTTTTGTTTAATTGAGTTCTTCTGATGCATTAAAGCTTAAAATTTCTTTTTTAATATAAAAATTATATCCTAATGTTGAAATGATATGACAGAAAATAATGACGTAAAAAAGATTACAGGACGTTATTTTCAAGAGGCATTTAAAGGACGTCTCCAAACTGAAAAGAAGAAATTGAAATTACTTATTTCAGTTATTGTATTGATGTTCTTTACATTTTTTCCTCTTCCGATCCCTCAGAAAATACGATGGACTTTAGGCATTTTTCTCTTTGCGGCACTTATGTGGAGTTTTGAAGTACTACCTCTTCCCGTTACATCTCTTATAGTACCTGTATTATTGGTCGCTTATGGAGTGTTTGAGGAAGGTGCAACTGCAGCATTTGCTTCCTTTGCACATCCAGTAATCTATATTTTATTATCATCGATTATTATTGCTGAAGCAATAAGAAAACATGGCCTAGATCGTCGTCTTTCTCTAATGATTCTTTCCAAGATAAAAGGATCGATTAAAAGCGTTCTTCTAGCACTTTTATTTGTAACTACCTTTTTGAGCATGTGGATATCAAATACTGCGGTACTAGCAATTTTTATTCCAATAATTTTGGTAATTGTTGAAAAGATAGAAGATCCACAAGATAAAAAAAACTTAACTATTTTAATGCTTGTTGGTGCAAGCATCGGTACTGCTTTAGGCGGTATGGCAACAATTACAGGAACCGGTCCAAACGCACTAGCATCAGGATTTATTGAAGAAGTAACAACCTTTACATTTTTTGATTGGATGAAAATTGGAATTCCATCTGCACTTCTTATAATGATCGCAGCTCTTCTAGTTTTATTAAAACTTTTTCCTGTCAAACTACCCTCCATAAATATTTCAGAAATTCGTCAAGAGCGTTCTAACCTACCTCCTTTGTCAAATGGTGAGAAAAAGACATTAGGTGTGTTTATACCTACGGTGATTCTATGGATTATAGGTTCAGAGATAGAGGCTGCTTTCGGGCTGCCACGAACACTCCTTAGTGTCGCAGTGGTGGGTATTGCAGCTGCAGTGATACTTTTTGCCATAGGGGCGTTAGAGTGGGACGATGCACGTCTAGGAGCTTTTGGTATGTATTTGCTCTTAGGCGCAGGCATAGCTTTAGGCAAGGCGTTTTTGGTGTCTGGCACCGCAAACTGGATCGCTACTCTCCTCATCCAACCTTTAGCTGGGATTCCACTTTTTGCAGTAGTTATTTTAATCACATTTGTAACTATTTTAATAACCAATGTACTGGCAAATACTGCAACTGTTGCTATTTGCACACCAATTGCCATAAGCATAGCACTTCTTTTAGGCGTGAATCCAAGTGTCACAGTTATGGCTGTGGGATTAGCAGCATCTCTTGCACTCTGTACTGTTTTTGGTACGCCAAATAATGCCTTGCTTGTTAACACTGGTGTAATAGATAGAAAGGATTTGATGAAATCGGGCGTGATTGTTGCATTAATAGGCGGACTTGTCATTTCAGTTGTTGTTATTCTTTTTAGTTTTCAAGTCTGATGAGACTTAATAGAGTAGTGGTTTGAAAGTAGTTGCTATGATTCTAAGTGTTAAACAGTGTGTATTGCTCCATGATGGCTGTTTGACTATCGTCTGGGAACTTTTCAAAGGTGATACATCATAATGACACACGGTAAGGAGTGGTTGTGGTGAATAGAAGAGGTTTCAGTAGTATGACGCGTGAGCATAGCACACGCGACATGGCGCGGACGTGGAACGGCTTCGCGGTTTGCTTCGCTCACACCCCTTCAGACTCGGCCTACTCTCGGTCGTCACAGACAACCTCGTCGCGCCAGATAGCAAGAAAATATGGATTTGCCGTGTATTTGAGGGGTATGTATGCAATACGGTAGCTTATTGTTCTATTCTTAGTATAGTTAGTATCATAGGACATACATATGGTGGATTTAAATGAATGTTAGGCAACATAATAGGGGTAAAGTGAAATTAGGCAGAAATAACTCATAAACACGCTTTTATATAGAATTTCATGCGTTTTAAAACGAAAAACTTATATATGAGAGGATACTAAGTTTAGTATAACAACCTGCTGTCAGATTTCGTTGTAAAGAAGCTGTAGGTTGGAGCACTCCACACACAAGTAAAAAAACTAAAAGACAAGGGGCAGGGGATAAGGAAACATGATCCAGACTATCAAATTTAGACTCTATCCCAATGAGGCACAAGAACGGAAACTGCATGAAATTTTTACTATCTATAACCGAATGAAACGCATCGGCTATAAGCTGTTGTTTCATGGTGAGGACTACATGACCGCACGCTTTGGAGGAGTACAGATCATCCAGCAGTGTTTGATGAGTTTGTGTCACAACAATCCCTATGTCAACACCATCCTGATCGATAACCAGCAGATACTGGCTGCACAACGCACATGGTTGAAAAAACGACGCAACTACATGACCAAAGAGCTAAAAACCATTAACAAGAAAATCAATACCATAAGGGAGAAGGATATACACGACAGGCGATTGAAGGGGTTATACGCCCGTAGATCTTCTATAATGGCTAAACTACACAATTTGCATCTTGAACCCGTAGTATTTGGCACTAAGAAGTTATTTAGAGACCGAATTCTTGGCAAAATAAGTAGAGATGAGTTCAAAATACAACGGGATTCTTCTTTCAGCTGTATCGGAAAGAAACAACGAGGATTGCAAAATCTGAACCTCAAGCTATTACCCGACAAAACGGTCAAGCTACGCACCCTTTCCAAGCAAAAAGGACGCAAATGGCGGATTGTTCCCCTGTCTGTCAACCGTGTACAGGAGAAATGGTTTCAGGAAATTCTTAATGCCGATAAATACACGGTAACCGTAAAACGGAAGTTTTTCAAGGATGAAGTACGCTACTTTGTTCATGTCTCCTACGAGATCCCAGAACCCGCACCAAATCATGGATATGAACATGGTGCCATCGGCTTGGATTTTAACTATAACTTTGTGGCGTTAACTGATGTGGATCAGCACGGTAAGCTACTCTCCTATCATAATATCTCGTTTGGCAACCTTCACAGCTATCGAACTAACAAACGTAATGATTATATCTCCTATAAAATGGATAAGGTCGTCAATTATTGTATCAATAAAGGCAAAGGCATCGTTGTTGAAGATTTACAATTCGAGCAAGAATTTTCCTACAATACGAAACGCAACCGAAAATTGAGTAACTTAAAGACCACCGCCCTGCAACTGTTAGAGCGAAAGTGTAAAAAGCGCGGTGTGTCCTTTCGAAAAGTCTTTGCAGGATATACCTCCATAATTGGCAGGTATTCATATTCACGGTTACATAATTTGTCAACACACCATCTCGCAAGTTATGTAATAGCTCGAAGAGGGCTCGGATTTAAGGAAGAAATTCCACCCGTCTACGATTGGGTACTCTCACATGTTGAGGAGTATATAGAGCCTCATTTGAAAAGGGGTAGTCCTTACCGTAGCTGGTCACAGATCCATGACCTCTTCAAGCACAGCGGGATAACCTCCTTCAAGACTGCCGAAATACTGAAAAAAACAGTAGTGATAAAGCATGTCTTGAACTCGGTGACGAGCGTACAGCCTGATAACCTTACGGCTGGTCTTTCATCTCGCGGAAAGATTGATGATTATCACAAAGCGTGGGAGTTTATACATAATATCCCGCTTTGTAAATAATTGTAAGGTTCTTTTTAGTTCAATTTAATTCACGATTTGTGGTTTAATTCTAAAATAATCTTTTCATACTTTACTTTTGCAAACAATTAAAAAGAAACCGACAAACATAAAGAAGAGGATTTCTAAAAGAACCGAAATGATTAGAATTGAAAGGTGAGCACGAATGAAAGGTTATATGGGAAAAATCTTAAGCATTGATCTCACAAATAAAGCGATAAAAGAAATTCCGTTAGAAGAAAAACTGGCAAAGCATTATATAGGAGGACGTGGACTAGGCGCACGACTTATGTTAGACAATGTTCCACCAAACGTTGATCCACTTTCACCCGAAAATTCCATTTTCTGTATGCTAGGGCCATTTACTGGCACAAAACCTATGATACCAGTATGTCAAAGGTATGAATTTGTCAGCAAAAGTCCGTTAACTGGCATATATCTTTGTACGAACACTGGTGGACGCTTCGGTGTCGAATTAAAACGAAGTGGATACGATGGTTTAATGCTCAATGGTGCTTCAGAGACGCCAGTATATCTAGCAATTCAAGATGATCTAATTCGTTTCGAAGACGCTTCACAATTATGGGGATTGAAAGTAAGTGAAACACGGAAGAAACTTGAAGAAATGGAAAACTTTCCTAGCGCTGTAATGATAGGACCTGCGGGAGAAAAATTAGTAGAAGTTGCCTCAGTGTTTGACGTAGTAGCACACAATCATAGGGCAGCAGGAAGAGGAGGACTTGGAGCTGTTTTTGGTTCAAAAAACCTTAAAGCTATGATTGCAAAAGGCTCAAAAACACCAGAATTACATGACGAAGATAAATTAAAGGCTTTGATTAAAGATGTGACCCGCGAAACAAAAGAGAATCCAGCAGCTCAAAATTTTCATAGATTAGGTACGGTTCAACTTATTGCATCAATGAGCGAAAACGGCGTTTATACAGGCAAAAATGGGCAAATTGCACAAATGGATCTCATCGGTAAATTTGACGCGGAAACATGGGTAGCTAATTATGTTACAAAAAATACAGGTTGTTATGGGTGCACACTAGTCTGTGGCAAACTAAGTGAGATTAAAGAAGGAAAACATAAAGGAAAAATTGCTGATGGGCCTGAATACGAAAGTTTCTGGAGTTTGGGGACTAACTGTGGTATGAATGAATTCAATGGAACTTTTATGGCGAACATTCTTTGTGATGAATATGGAATGGATACGATTTCTGCGGGTGTAACTGCTGGTTTTGCGATAGAATGCTATGAGAAGGGCTATTTGGATCAATGGAAGGCAGAACTGCCTGAACTAAAATGGGGCGATGAGGAGTCAATTTTAAAGTTAATTGAAATGATGGCAAACAGAGATGGATTTGGTGATGTTCTAGCAGAAGGAACGAGAGCATGTGCTGAAAAAGTCGGTCAAGACTCGATGAATTTTGCACTCCAGGTGAAAGGACTAGAGTTTCCAGCTTATGACCCACGAGCAGTATGGGGTATGGCGCTTACTTATGCTACGTCTCCCAGAGGAGCCTGCCACTTGAAATCGTGGACTATCGGTGCTGAGGTCTTAACTGGCGAATATGACCGATTCTCAACTGATGGAAAAGCTGGACTTGTTATAGGACTTCAAAACTTCCGCAGTATATTAGATAGCGGGATCGTCTGTGTGATAGGAAGCAGAGCAGTTCCTGAAGATATGATCATTTCACTCCTTAGTGTAATTACTGGAGACGAAAATTGGGATCTAGGAATCATAGGTGAAAGAATCTGCAATACGGAGAGATATATTGCGACACAACAAGGAATATCTAGAAAGGATGATACAATGCCTTACAGAATCCTCGAAGAACCATTGCCTAATGGACCAGCTGCTGGAAAGGTTATGGGAACAGAAAACTTCAACACGATGCTTAGCGAATACTATGATCTACGCGAGTGGGATCAAAACGGAATTCCAAAGCAGGAAACGCTTCGACGTTTACAAATTGTCGATTAAACCTCTTTTTTATTTTTTTGATTAAAAATAGAAAAAAAATGAATTTTTATGTCATTAAGACATTTTTCGCAATATTTAGAATCCTATTGTGTATAGCAGGATGTGTTGAAAGAATACCATCACCGACTCTTTTTGTCCGAGATGCTGCATTTCTAAGTTCT
>JAEORY010000083.1 GCA_016840645.1 Candidatus Borrarchaeota archaeon
GTTATAAAGACCTTTCGAATCCTGCATCAAATTATGACTGTAAATCCTAAACTAATTTATTTTTCAAGATGAACGAAAGGAAAAATGTGAAGTTATGGATTTTATATGCCTAAGATAGCTTTAGAAAAGAGATAGGAAAGTCTGAAATTTTAAGAATTCTCTGGGGAATATCCACCACTGCTAATACTTGGGCTATTATAATTGTATCACTTGTGGCTATAATATCACAATTTAGTTTTTTAAGGGTCGTATCAACTTGCTTTACTGTCTCAGCATTTCCAATTAACTGTAATTCATTTATTTTTTCTCGGATTATCTTTGAAAGTTCGCCACTTTTAGAAACTTGTGAATCAAAGAAGAACTGTAGTAATTTAGGAGGATTTTTTGCGATTTGTGATAGAATAAGATCTATGGACTCATATGTCACAAGAGATACCACATGACTGCCAAAAATGCCTGAAACATCACGCATGATACCATCATCGCAATTTATAATTGTCTTTTTAGACAAAAGACTTTCAACGGTAATGAGCACATTATACCCATCAACTGCGAGATGTTTCCCCGAAATTTGCTCAAAGGGTACGAGTTTCTTTTTGGTTGCATTGATCTCATCTTTTGAATATAAAGCTCGATAAAGTATATGGCGCTCAGATTTATCAAGCTGAAATTTGTTTCCTACGAATCGTATGGCTCTTGCTTTATCATAACCGCGATTTAACAAAAAACGAAGATCGATCGATGCATCCTTTATGCGTTCATCTAACAATTCTATAACCTTCTCAGAACTCGTGCTTAAGTACATATAGTGTTTGAAAATTAAAAAGAAGAGATTTTTTTTAACTATGAATGAAAAGATAATTGGATACAATAAACGAATTCATTCGATGAAAATCGCTGCTCTTCTTGGTAGAGCACTATTGGCTTTTTTCATTGGGTCATAGCGTTCTGGGTCATCGGCCTCATAGATTTCTACCGTTGTAGAGAAGGTATTTTCTATAAAAGGAGCTGCCGTTTTTAGAGTTGTGAATTCATCAAAGTGTGCCGCAAGTTTTTGTTCGATCATTTCTGGTGATAGAGTTTTTGCAGTGGGGAGAAGTTTTTGTACAAGTTTTGCGGCCTGCTTTCCATGTTTCTTGATTGCGGAATTCTGAAATATTGCCTTCATGATCTCACTTTGACTTGACTTGCCATCTTTAAGCATACTAAGGAGTTCTATATAGAGTATAGAAGCCCATTTGGGAGCAACATAGTAAACTATACGTTTTGGCGAAATATTCGTGACTTTCAAGATCTCTTGTGTGTCATCTATTGTTTTTCTTAGGAGATCTTCCATAGCAACTGCGTCAAACATTACCTTTGTTTCGTCTTTTTTCGGCCATGATGCTAGAGAACAATATCCTTCTCTTCCTAATACTTGCCATATTTCTTCACAAATAAATGGCGCAAAAGGGCTTAAAAGTCGTATCCATACATCAAGGACTTCGTGAAGTACGGCAGTGATCGTTTCATTTCGTTCTGGCTTATCATTGTCAGAACCAACTCGTTTTAGGTACCATGAAACATCTTGATCAAGCAAGAAATACGCGTTTTGAATAGCATCCCGCACACGACATAAGTTCATTGCTGCAGTTGCTCTCGCAATTCTATATTGAAGTTGACTTAGCATCCATCTGTCAATATCTTGAAGCGGAGGTGTATCCTTAATGTGTTTGCTTGCAACTTCTTGTGCAAAAGTGTAAAGGCGCTCAAGTCGATTTCCTATCGATTTTGCCATTCTCTCGCTAAAAACGGCATCAGATAATATCTCCGCTGAACTTAAAACAGAAAGCCTGATCGCATCTGCGCCGTAAGTTTTTATAGCATCATGGATAGGAATGATGTTACGCAATGACTTTGACATTTTGCGAATAAGGATCTTTCCGTCAACTTCTTCTTCCATTAACACCGAACCATTGACTACAATCTGCTGTGGCCAATTTTCACGCTGAAAAATTGCTGTATGATTAAAAATCATAAAAGTGAGATGATTCCAGATTAAATCCCTTCCTGAGTGCCTTGAATCTAGTGGGTACCAGTAATTAAATTCATTCCTCATTGATTCAAGAAGTGCAGGGTCAAGTCTACATGACTTTGATATATCTTTCGCATTACTTTGACCTAGAAAAACATAATCAAACACAGCGTCGTTAAAATTATCACCAGTGAGATTATACTGGGTGATATACTTAGCAAGTGTATAATAGGACATATAGATAGTTGAGTCTGAGAGACTTTCGATAATCCAATCGGGATCCCAGGGAAGAGGAGTACCTAAGCCGGATTTACGGGCGCAGGCCTTTGCAGTCAACCAGTTGACGACATCTCGGTACTCACCCCTTAATTCTTTGGGAATAATGCTCATATTATCTAAACATTCATAAGCTAGGTCTTTCCAAGCTGGATCTCCGTAGTTAATAAACCATTGGTCGCGAACAACCTTCACTACAACTTCAGTTCCGCAACGGCAATGAATTGGGGCATTAACAATTTCGTAGACTGGATACGCACCACCTTGTTCAATCATATCCTCCCTTACTCTATCTTTTGCTTCAGAAACCGGCAATCCTTGATATTTCCCAGTTATTTCTTTGAGAATACCGCTTCGAAACTCCGCACTGTAAATTTCATCCGTGGCATCTTTACATTTTGGATCGTTTTGATCTGTAACTCCAAGTTTATCAACCGCATCTTTAGCTGGAAAATCTGAATAACCCTCAATAGAGATTAATGAGATAGGTGCTAACTCCTCGATTTGTTCTGGATTGATTCCGTATTTTTCTAATTCTGAGAGATTCTTTTTCAGATCTTCAAGGGCAATATAGTCATAAGGGGCATGTGCTGGCACACTCATGACGCATCCTGTTCCAACATCTGGATCCACAAAAGTGCCTGGTAATATTAGCAGCCCTTCTTTTTCGGTCATAGGATTCTGCACGGTTTTTCCAATAATGTCATATCCTTTTTTTGTCTGCAAAATTTCAACTTTCTCAACTTGATGCACTAACTTTTCGGAAAATTCCTTAGAAATAAACCACTTTTCTCCATTAAGTTGAGCACCATCTACCTGAGCAATCACATAATCAGCATCTGGATTAACAAACACGTTTGTGACACCAAAGACCGTTTCCGGCCTATATGTTGCCGTAGGCATATACCAGCCATTAAAAATGAATTTTAATGCTGTAATTTCTTCCATTTCAGGTTCCTTATCACCCAAAGTATCGTGCTGCCCAACGGCATTTTGGTCTAAAGGACACCAACCTACAGGGTGGCTTCCTTTAGTTACGTAACCTCCTTTATGAAGTGTATGAAACTGCCATTCGATGAACTTCATATATGGTGGATCGATAGTTGTGAACTCACGCCTCCAATCGATACTAAATCCGATTTTTTTCATGCCTTCACGAATCTCATTGTGAAAGTAATTAGCAACCGCTAAAGGGTCATTCTTAAATGTGGATATAACCTCGCTGGGCACCTTGTAAATTTCTTCAAAAGTTTCAATAAGTTCACGATCATTTTCTGCAATTCGATTTGCCATTGCTAAAATTGGAGTGCCTGTATAGTGAAACCCTTGCGGATAGAGGACATTGAGTCCTTGCATACGTTTAAATCGAGCATAACTGTCGGTAAGAGTATACGTTCTTGCATGTCCAACGTGCTGTGGAGAATTCGGATAGGGATATGCCACTGTTAAAAAGAATTTTTCGCGATTCTGATCTGGATTGGCTTCAAAAATCTTGTCATCCTGCCATTTTTTCTGCCATTTCTGTTCAAGTTCCTTAAAATTTACCATTCTTGTGTCACATCCGACAAGCCTTAAATTTGGCATGGGCTGCTGATATGTAGTTAAAGCATAATTAAAAGAAGTAATTTAAAAAGATTTAATGAAAAACTTATAGTTATATCCGCTTCAATGTGAAGAGAATAAATAAGTGCGCAAGAGTTTATCCAAATAGCGCACCGAGTCCTGTGTCCTCTTCTTTCTCTTCTTCTTTTTTCTCTTCTTTTGCTTCTTTCTTCTCAACAGGCGCTGCAGCAGGAGCAGCAGTTGCAACTGGTACAGCAGCAGCAGTTTTCAGAGCTTCATCAATGTTCACTTCGTCTAATGCAGCTACTAATGCTTTTGCACGAGCAGCTTCGGGCTTAAGTCCAGCAGCTGTAAGTAGTTTAGTCAGAGCAGCTTCAGTAATTTTTTGCTTTGCAGAATGAAGCAACATCGCACCGTACACGTATTCCATACTCAAACCTCCTTATCTCTTGATTTTAATAGAAATATTATCCAAATAAATCTCCTAAGCCTCCTTCTTCCTCCTCTGGTTCAGATGGTTTCTTTTTCTCAACCTCAGGTTTCTTTTCTTCTGGAGGAGGAGTTTCGGGAGTAGTTTGTATAAGTTCTTGGGGTACTACAGAAGGGGCAACACTACCGATCTCAGAAGCAAGGGCTAACATTTGCCTATTTGCTTTCATCAATACTGCGGGCAGAGTTTCAGGCGTTATAAATGAAGCCGTTTCGGCTAAACGCATACTGTTCATAAATGCCTTCTGTATCAATATTTGAACTGTTTCAGGTGTAGGATAAGCAATATTTGTGGCTAAATTAAGTGCTTGTGAGGCCGCTTCAATAAATTGACTGCGGATTTCTTCTACATCAATTTGTAATTGTTCTTTGTGTATTAGAGCACCATCTTCATATGCAACCTCTACAGCAAGACCTACTAGCATAGGTTCAATGCCTAGACGTGATAACACTAAAGCTAATTGCCTACTAATAATGTCACCCTTTTTAGCGACTGTAGTGTCCTTCGTAATAGCAATATTACCCGCATCAATCTTTGTTGGAAGGCCAACATTTCCGAATTCGGTAATAAGTGGACCTGGGGGGAACCCCGTATTTCCAGCAGGAACGACGATATCATCAGGCGCAGTATGTCCAGGTTTAGCCAGGGTTCTCATCTTGTTTAGATCGAGAATTCGTGTAAGTTTAAATGGATCCATCTTAGCGAAAATAAAAATATTTGAACCAATAAAATATTCTTCAAGTTTAGCAATGTCGGCCTTTTCATCTTTACAGTTTCTTAATGCAAGGCGCATAAGGGTATTTTTTATGACTTTTAGTGTAGCATCACCCTCTAAGAGTTTACGTAACCGTTGGATTTGTTTTGCCCCAATTCCCTCAGCCTTAGCGATTCCAAGCACATCTGAAGATTTAATTAGATTTGTAAGTTGTTCAACCATGTTTAATTTGACAGTTGGAATTTTTTTAGGTGGTGAAGTAGTCGCCATTTCTTACGCTCCTTAAATCTCTATCTTTACTGGGGGGCCCATTGTTGTTTTTACGTAAATAGATCTGATGTTTTCACGTCCTTTCTCAAGTTTTTCTTCGACTGCCTTTAATACGCTTTCAATATTTTCGCTTATATCTTCGTTAGTCATATCTTTTGTGCCAATTTTTGCAAAGAAAACTGGGTTTTGACGCAATCTCATTTTACAAACGTTCTGTAAACGTCCAATTATCGGTTCTAGATTTGCTCCGGTTGGTGGCACAACTTGTGGCATCTTTCCACGAATACCCAGTACAGGTCCCAAAATTTTACCAACTGTGGGCATAAGATCCGCTTGGGCTATAAAGAAATCATATGTTTTGCCTAAATCTTTTGCAGCTTTTTTATCAGTCGCGTATCGCTCTAAATCGTTTTTATTTATAATTAAATCCGCAATTTCTTTTGCACGTAAAGCTAAATCTCCTTCTGCTATTACCGCTATTTTAATCTTCTTTGAGGGAGAATGCGGAAGAGGGATTTCGAGTTTTATCCGGTTTTCCGGCTTCTTTAAGTCAATATTTTTAAGATTAATGGCTAACTCTACTGTTTCGGTAAATTTTCGATCTTTAGCTAGTTTTTTTGCCTCTGCTACAGCCTCAGTAATATTGGACATGATTATTGCCCCATTTAACATAATAATGAAGAAAAGTTACATGAAAACTTATGCAGTGTAATACATACCACATAGGTAATTGACAAAATTGAAGGTATTTTCTACATCTTTTAAATCTTATCTTAGTTAAACTATACGTGTTCTAATTTGCTTAATCTTCTGCAAGAAGTTCGTTCCATTGACCCTCATCTATTTCTTTTTGGATTTCTCTTGGATGCTTGTCCTCCACAGTTGCGCCTGTTGTAATGGCCGTACCGAGAATTTCTTTGACTGCGGCTTTAAGTGAATTTGCCAGAAGTTTATCACGTTTTAACTTGGCTATTTCTATTATCTGAGATAAAGTAAGATTACCTATGGCTTCAGATTCTTCAGTTCCTGCAGTTCCTGACCCCTTTTCAATTCCTAATTCTTTCAAGATAAGTGCAGAAACAGGAGGAGTTCCGACTTCTATTTCGAAGGATTTGTCATCTGTGTTAATCGTGATAGTCACTGGAACTTTAAGACCCATATAAGCCTTAGTTTCCTCATTAATTGCTTGAATAATTTGAAAGACATTCACGCCAGTAGGGCCCAGTGCAGGTCCCAGAGGAGGTCCCGCCGTCGCTTTTCCTCCATCGACTAATGACTGAATAACCGCTTCTTTTCCTGACATACATAACACCTTAGTTCAATGAAACCATAGAGGATCAACGTGCAATATTTTAAAAAAGTTATCTTTAATGGTAATTAAGTCCAAAATTTTTAAGTCTACAGCACTAAAATCACTTAAAAGCGAAAGTCTCAGCATGACATCACAAAACATCAATTTAGGTCAACTACTCCACCCTAAAGGGTAGGAGCGTCCAAAGCTAGGAGTCGTGAAGTTCCACAATGCTTGAATACTTCTTTAATCCGCAGTCAGTTGCTGTCATTGGAGCGTCAAGAAATCCTGCGAAGGTAGGATACTCCATACTTTCGAACATAATTGACAGTGGATATCGTGGCAAGATATATCCTGTTAATCCAAAAGCTGAAGAAGTATTGGGATATAAGTGCTATTCAAGTGTACTGGAAATTGATGATGATTTGGATTTAGCGGTTATAGCCATCCCCGCAAAATTTGTTATTCAAATTATTAAAGATTGTGCAGAAAAAAACCTGAAAAGTATTATTATAGTATCTGCCGGTTTCAAAGAAATTGGAATCGAAGGGGCACGCTTAGAGCGTGAATTGATTAGACTATGTAAACAGTATAATATTGATTTGCTAGGTCCGAATTGTCTCGGAATGATCAGCACTTTCACGCCAATTAACGCCTCATTTGCATCGAAAATGCCTCTCCGTGGATCGGTTGGCTTCATTTCTCAAAGTGGTGCATTATGTACAGGCATTCTCGATTGGAGTTTAGAAGAAAACATTGGATTTAGCAGATTTATTAGTTTAGGAAATAAAGCAGGTTTAGATGAAACTGATTTTATTATGGCACTAGCTGACGATATTGAAACGAAGGTAATCCTTTGTTACGTTGAAGGTATAAAAAATGGTGAAAATTTCCTGAAGAATGTTAACAAAGCAACTAGAAAAAAGCCAGTCGTAATAATTAAGTCAGGAGTCTCAGAAGCCGGTGCCAGAGCAGTATCATCACATACTGGAACTTTATCTGGATTAGATCAGGCATATGAAACCGCGTTTAAGCAACTTGGAGTTATTCGTGCAATGGAAATGCAAGAGCTCTTTGATCTTGCTGAGGCGTTTTCAAAGACCCCATTACCAAAAGGTAACAGAGTAGCAATTATTACGAATGCGGGTGGGCCAGGCATCATAGCTACTGATGCCGCTGATAAATATGGACTTAAACTTGCAGCATTTTCACAAGAAACATTTAAAGGACTACGAACGGGGTTGCCCGAAGAAGCTGGTAAGCATAACCCAATAGATATTCTTGGAGATGCAAAATCCGATCGATTTAAACTCGCTTTGGAACTTGTAGCAAAAGATGAGAACGTGGACGTCGTAATTGTTCTTTTAACGGTTCAAGCAATGACAGACATTGAAACTACCGCTGAAGTTATTGCAACTATTAAGCAACAATCAAATAAACCAATTGTAACGAGTTTTATAGGTGGAATTGACGCCCGAAAAGGTGATAATAAGCTTAGAGAGTCCGGTATTGCGAATTATCCTTTCCCTGAACGTGCTGTCGCTGTAATGTCTCAATTGGCTAAATACTCTGCATATCTGAAAGAAGAAGAGCGAGAGCTACCAGAACCATTCTCAGACATAAATCAGTCTAAAGTTAGAGAAATTTTCCGTAATGTCAGAGAAGATGGAAGGAAAACATTACTAGGCTATGAAGCAATAGCTGTAGCTAACGCATATGGAATATTGACACCTCCGACCGAGTTAGCACGATCAGCTTTTGATGCGGTCGAAATTGCACACCGAATTAGTGGTGGTGGAAGCGTAGTTCTAAAAATTGCAAGTCCACAAATTATCCACAAAACAGACATTGGCGCAGTACGCTTAGGACTACGTTCAGAAAAAGAAATAACTGACGCCTACAATCAAATAATTGAAAATAGTGTTAGATATATGCCTCGTGCTAAGATTTATGGTGTTGAAGTCCAAAAAATGAACCCAAAAGGACGAGAATTAATTATTGGAATGTCACGTGACCTCACTTTTGGACCAATGGTGATGTTTGGGCTTGGTGGTATCTTTGTCGAAATCTTAAAAGATGTTACATTTCGATTAGCCCCAATGTCACTCAAAGATGTCAAAGAGATGATTTATGAAACCAAAGCTGCAGGAACGTTATTGAGAGGGGTAAGAGGTGAACCTCCTGCAGACATTAATTCCATAATAGATATAATTCTCAGAGTTTCTCAACTAGTAACTGAGTTTCCAGAAATTTTGGAAATGGATATTAATCCTTTATTTGCTTATAATGATGGTGAAGGTGCAAGTGCACTTGATGTCAAAATAAGTTGTCGTTGGCGAGATTAAGTGAGAATTTACCTCTCAAATCTTTGCAAAAATGACGATGATTAATGACGAAAAACAGATAAAAACTCAAATACACTACACGAATATCTAGCAGAAAAGGTCTTTGCACTAGGAGGACGTAAAGAATGAAGTTGTTTATTACCTCTCCAACAGGGTATTCTGGTAAGACTGCGGTCAGTATGGCTTTAGGACTTTTACTAAAGGAACAAGGATTTAACGTTGGTTATTTTAAACCCATAGGAAAGCCAGGCATACACGATGATGTCCATGATGAAGATGCCCACTTGGCAAAAGTGATTTTAGGAATGGACTATCCTCTTGAAGTAATTAGTCCAGTTTTGCTTCGACCAGATCGATATTTAGAGGAGGGAAGTAATAGAGAGGAGTTACATCAGAAAATTAAAACCGCTTTTGAAAAGTTATCTACCGCACATGATATCTTAATTATTGAGAGTTCATGTTGCTTAAATGATTTCGTCAGTTTAGACCTTGATGGGGCTCGGCTTGCAAAAGAATTTGGTTCAAAAATGATTCTTATCGTTACAGGAAAGGATGATAGGACAGTTGATACTATCCTTAGAGAGAAATACTTTATTGAACAAAGGACGGGTACTGATACAATTCTTTCAGGAATTATTTTTAACTATATCGAACCATACGTCCTAGAGCGCATTAAAGGGGTAACATATCCAGTCTTGGAACAACTCAATATCCCAATCTTTGGATTAATTCCAGCAGAAACCCATATCGTTGCACCAACCGTCTCAGACATCTATAATGTGTTAGGTGAAGGTGAAGTACTCGTTGGGAAAGATAAAATGGATGAATTAATAGTTGAAGATTTTCTTGTAGGTGCAATGAGTCCTGAGGCTTCTTTACGTTGGTTTAGAAGATCAATCCGCAAAGCTGTTATATTAGGTGGTGACCGTCCAGATACAGCCCTAGCAGCACTCACAACCGATACTTCCGTTCTCATACTCACAGGGAATTTGCATCCTAGCACCCATGTATTAGTTAAAGCTGATGAAAGAGGTGTCCCGGTCATTCTAGTACCATATGATACATTCAGTACTGTAAGGAAAATCGAAGGAATTGTAGGGAAGATAAGGCCAAAACTCAGCACGATCAAAATTATGAAGGAATTAATTGAAAAACACGTTGACTGGCAAACGATTTTACAAATTTTGAAAGAAGAATAAAATTCTGCAATTTTTCAGATTAAGAGTTAAGATTTTAAAGGAGTAAAAATAAAACGTTTTTTCAATACAACAATAACAGAAGTGTCAAATTATAGAGGTGTAATTATGGTAATGATTAATGATGTTGAAGTACGTGAAGGTCTCTATTATAACAAGGAACATTCATGGCTTAAAATAGAGGACGGGAAAGTTAAGATAGGCATCTCAGATCATGCGCAAAAACAACTCAAAGAAATCGTTGTTGTAGATCTTCTTGATTCAGGCGACGATGTAAGCCAAGGTGATAGTTTCGGCGAAGTTGAATCAGTTAAAACTGTTTCTGACTTGATTTCTCCAATCAGTGGAACCATCACCGAAGTCAATAGCGAGTTGGAAGACTCACCAGAATTAGTAAATGAGTCCCCTTATGATGAGGGATGGATGATCGTAGTTGAGCCTTCAGATCTTGACGCAGAACTTGCGGGTCTCATGAGTTTTGATGATGCTGTAGAGTTCTATGAAGAGGAAGCAATAGAAGAATAATTCTTTTGATTTCATTCATCTTCCTATTTTTCATTTATTTTTCCATTTGATACCATCCAAATAGATTTAAGATAAGTTTATAGCTTTAATTAGGGGAACTAAATGACACGAAAGATAGTTATAGTGGGCGGCGGTGCAGCTGGAAGTAGCGCTGCATCCTTTGCAAGAAAAACAGATCGAAAGGCGGATATAACGCTAATTGACAAGTATGAGAGAATTGGTTATAGCAGGTGTGGCTTACCGTTCGTTATAGGAAAAGAAATTCCAGATTATAAGGATTTAACAGTTTATGGTCACGATTTCTTTAAAATGTCAAATATTGGTCTCAAGTTAGAAACTACTGTTACACAGATAGAGCCTAAAGGCAAATACATTATAGTGACAGACAAAAATGGAACTGAATCAACAATTGAGTATGATTCGCTAATTTTAGCAACTGGTGCAGAAGTATTTTGTCCTCCAGTCCCTGGTATTGATACAGAAGGAGTTTTACCTCTTAGGACTATCGAAGATGGCATACTAATTGAAGAAAAGGCTAAAACCTCAAAAAGGGTTGTTATAATTGGGGCAGGTCTCATCGGTCTTGAAATCGCTGTTGCCCTACGAGAAAGAGGACTTGAAGTCGTTATAGTTGAAATGCTGCCTTATATTTTGCCTCTTGTAGTAGACAAAGATATGGCCAAAGATGTACACAAAGAGCTGACTGACCTAGGAATTGAGATTATAACCGGTTGTGGGGTCGATGAAATATTGGGCGATGAAGAAATCAACGCATGCGTTATAGGTGATGATACAATAGATACAGATTTTGCGATCAACGCAACTGGCGTACGCGCAGACGTCGAGTTAGCAAAAGCAGCTGGTATAAGCGTTGGAAAAGGCATCAAAGTGAACGAATATATGGAAACTAGTATCCCAAGTATATACGCGGTTGGCGATTGTGTGGAATGTAAACACTTGGTCACGGGTGAATATGTACTTTCTCAATTAGGAACGACGGCCACTCGTCAAGGGCTTGTGGCAGGACGAAACGCAGCTGGGGAACGAGAT
>JAEORY010000084.1 GCA_016840645.1 Candidatus Borrarchaeota archaeon
AAATGGTATGAAAACTCTTTAGAGAAAAAATCCTTCTCAATTTCTTTTTCAATTCTTCTACTTGTTGTATTACCTTTTTTCATACCTTGGATACTTGCTCCATATTTAGGCTTATCAATCCCTCCAGGTGTTGGTTATGCGTCAACATCAAATCGAGCTTTACCGTCGCTATATTTCAATGTAACCATATACAGGATCTGGTTGAGATATTCTCCATGTTTTTTCTATATTGTTTTAATATGGGGTGTCATGATTTCCTTGTGGCTCAGAAATTGGAAATTGTATTTTTTTGCAGCATGGTTCTTGTCTTATTTCATTCCTCTAACTTTCATCTTGTATCCATCATCTAGCTATACGTACATACTCCTTGCACCATTAGTGATTTTAGCAAGCTATGGAATTAAAAAGTCATATAATGTTGTTACAAAGAAAATTAGTAGCGTAAAATTAAAGAGAGTAAACATTCTAATAACTGGTGTCGGTATTTGTTTTCTCTCTTTATCTGTTTGGAATATTTACGTAACATTTCTTCAATATGATGTCTATCCCGCAAGTGCACCCTTATTCTATACTTCTAGAAGTTACAGGACTGAACGCGATGCTCCTTATGGTGCTAATTACGGAAGAAAAATCGGATATAAAGCAGCAGGCTGGTTTGTAAGGCATAATTCCCATGAAAATGATGTTATTCTTGGAGATGATACAGATAAGGCAGCATATTATTGTGATCGTTTAATTAGTGGAGACCTTAAAAATCCTAAGGATTTTGAAATAATCAAAAGAGAAATGCCTAAAAATCTATTTATTTTATTCCCATCTCATCTAATAAACCAGCATATGGAAATATGGACGTTTGCTAGCGAAAAATACAACTTAGTGGCAATTATTTTATTTGACGGCCAACCAACGATGTATATATTCGGTCCTTCACCTTCAAATGATATAACTATACTTAGTGCAGAAAAGTACGAAAAAGTATTTGATGAAGAATTTGGTAGTATTGAGAACAGTTTGCATAAGTATTTTGGAGGTTCTCATCCAACTACAATGATCTAAACATGCTTTAAATCAACTAAAAAACTAAAACTGATTTCTTATTTATAATAAGAAGAGAACACCTGCTTATAAATATCCTCTGTTCTTTCTGCGACCGTTTGAATATCATATTCTGTCCGCACTACGTTACGTCCATGCTTACCCATTTTTTTAGCCATTTTCTTATCTGATAAAAGTAGATTCAATTTTTCAGAAAGTCTGGTGATATCTGAAAAACCATATCCGAACCCGCACCTTTTTTGTTCTAACTCGAATGTGCCTCCAGTATATGCTCCAACAAATGGTGTCTCACATGCAAGTGATTCAAGAAGTACCAAACCAAAATTTTCCCAACGACTTGGCATTGCAAGAACATTTGCACCTCTATAGCCGCTTAAAAGGAGGTCGCGGTCGGTAAAACTTATCGGACCAGTAAATATGATATTCTCATCAACATGTAATTTTTGTGCCAAGTCATGGCAGAGTTGCATATATCCTTTTTTTCCTTCCCAGCCAACGAACACAAACTTTGTATCGGGGTTCTCACTTAGCACACTGGGAATTGCTTTTATGAGATAATCTGGTGCTTTATTGCCAAAAAAATTCCCAACGAATAGCACCATGTTTTCACTATTGATATCAAATCTCTCTTTGAATAACTCTGGAGAGGGTAACTGTTCATATTTCCCGAAATCTATGCCTGGGGGAATATGCGGGACCTTTTCCTTTTCTATACCATATAGGCTCAAAATTGTAATTTGTTCATATTTCGTCCAAGCAATAACTGTATCAGCTGCTTTCAGCATCAAAGGAATCCAAAATCTATAATAAAGCCTATTAACCCACCACCCCGCCTTATGAAGATGAGAAAAGCCAATAGGGGAGAAAATTACTGGCATTTGTAATAGTTTCAGCTTTTTAAATGGCAATGCAGAATCTGTAGTCCAAACATACTGCATCTGAAAGTTAATCAGATCAAATTCTCTTGCATAGCGAAGAACTGCAAGAGGGTAATAGGGCTGAACACGATGATGTGGAATGCCGTATGGCTTCCATGGGATGACACCAAATCTTCTTACATTAACGCCTTCAATTACTTCTCTTTTTGGAGTTTCTGGGAGTTTATGTGTAAAAACGGTGACGGTATGTCCTTTTTCAATCAAGATTTTGGACAAATTATGCACATAAATCTGTGCACCGCCAACTTGAGGCCAATAGGTATGGATAGTCTGAAGAATGCGCACTAGTTATACCTCATTTTTAGAACTTATTTGAAAAGATAGAAGTCGGTTGATCAAAAGAGTTCATATTTGTTTCTAACGTGATAGAACTTGTTCACAAACTTCCTTTAGTTGCAGTTTTTCCTTTTAAAAGAAGTATGAATAGATGTTTAAGTGAAAAGATACTTTCACAAGACGCTTGAATATATCTCTTCCGTCTTATCAAAGACGTTTGACCAATCATAATCTGCTAAAACAGAATTTCTGTAGTCTCTGGCATTTTCTGAAAATCGGTCATCTTTTATAACTTTAATGATCTTTTTTGCCAAATCATCTGGATCGCTATGATTGCAAAAGAATCCTGTATCATCTTCTTTTATTATGTCAAAAGCAACTCCAACTCGTGTTGACACAATTGGTTTTCCACAGGCGGCAGCTTCTACCAGAGTAATCCCAAATGATTCGTGTAATGATGGAAGAACGAATACATCAGCCAGAGCATATGCTTCAAGTAATGTCTTAGAATCTACGCGTCCCATGAAAATAACAGTATCTTCTATCCCTAAACGTTTCGCTAAGATCTTGTATTCGGAAATACGCTCGCCACCGCCAATTAACAAACATTTGACATCTGCTTTAAATTGATGGCGTAATTTACTTATCGCCTTAATTAGAGTATCTGTTCCTTTGTGGCTAGCCAATTTTCCAACTGACAAGATTATATTTTCATTCTGTAACTCAAACTTTTCTTTCAAATTGTGTTCAGGTAAATTTAGAAATCGCGATGAATCAATTCCCGTAGGAATTTTTTGGATCTTAGATTCTTTTATATAGCGTGATAAGGCTTTAAACTCGCTTTCACATTGTGCTATAATTTTGTTTGCGGATTTGATGACTTTAATTCCAGCAGTATTCGCGTAGATAGTTCCCCACGGATGATATTGAGGTGTAAGAAGGCATGGAGTGTTTCGTAATTTTCCAATTGTAACTGCTAAAAGTGATTGAAATGTGCAATAACCAAAACCATGAATTATGTCAACATCTTGCACATCGGATGAAAGCAGACATGGAAACATTTTGGGCGTTATATATCTTGGATGTTTTAGAAATCGTGACAAAAAGTGTGGTTTAAGTTTGAATCTTCTTATAATAGTACCTTCTCTAACTTCAAAATCAGGCTGATTTAGATGTGCAGAAGTATAAACCGTCACGAAATGTCCTTTTTTTCTAAGTCCCTGTACAATGTTGTAGGCAAGGATTTGAGTACCACCAATTGATGGTGGATATCTATGAACCATGAACAATATCTTCATTGTAGCCTCACCTACCCCGCAATAAAATACGTTTTTAGTAACTAAGGGTTTCCTTTGCAATTTAAATTTCGCAATAAACGATACGGACATGTTAAGAAGGCTAGTAAAGCACCTTCTATCAAACCTAATAAATAGCAAATAGAAGCTAAAAAGGAGAGTCTTTCTCGTGCACGGCTAAGAATCATATTTCCATGGTTTTTTAGAAATCCAATGAAATGTAGGCTCCGAGACGTAAATATGTTTTTGAAATAGAAATATGAATGGTTTCTTGCCCTCCAATAATCTATTAAGATATTTCTTCTAATAGCATGAGAAGTTTTTGGGCCAATACGTTTATGTAATACTTTTGCATTAGGGGAATATATAATAAGGTAACCTCTCTTTTTAAGCCTCATACATACGTCTGTTTCCTCTCGATATGCTCTACCCCCATATAAATTATCAAATCCATCCATTTCAATTAAATGCTTTTTTAAAAAACTCATATTCGTTCCTTTGATATGATCAACTTCGATTCGTTCTTCTCCTAGATCAAAATTACTAATCAGCTCTCCTGATTTATCTATTTTCCCTATTATAACTTTTTTTCCCTTTTTTCTGCTAACAGGTCTGTCCTCAATGACTTTTCCTCCAACTCCTCCGACCTTTTTATTATTATAATTCTTCAGGATTTGTGTGATCCAGTTTTCATCAGCTATAGCATCATCATCAAGAAACGCGACGATTTCACTCCTTGCTTTGCAAATCCCTATATTTCTTGCTACAGTCATGCCTTTATATTTTGTATGGATGTATTTAACAGGGTAGTTTTTTACAAGCGTCGTCGTTTCATATTTATGAGTAGTAGAACTGTCAACAACCAGCACTTCAAAAGAGTTTTTGGGGAGATTCTGTCTTTTTAAGGATTCAAGGCACTCTTTTAATTCCTCTGGGCGGTTATGCGTCACAACGATCACTGAAATAAATAATTCACGAGATTGTGGCAATTATGTCTCATCACCATTAATTTTTCAGGTTTAAGTGATATTGTATCGAGCCTTAAGTTCAGCCTTAATTGGGTGAACTTTTGGAGCGGATCCTTCCAAGAACCCCTAGAATAACTGTTCCAATATGCTTGACTAAGACTAAAAGCGTTAACAACGTTAATGCAATAATGGCTAATTCTTCGTTCCACTTGACATTGGGTATCAACGTAATATGTCCAACCTCAAAGAAAATGAAAAGCGGAATCAGGGCTAAACTAATGGCGAAACTCATAGCCAAAATTTCTAGTTTGTTCGTGTTCTCATAAAAAGAGAGTTGCGTGATTGCGTATCCAGGGACAAAAAAAAGCAGTGGAAATGTTACGATTATCTGCATATCATCACTTGTATTCTTAATATTCAAGAAACTGATGGCTATACTCCCATAAATTAGTAACCCTATATTAAAAAGAGCTTCAGCAGTAAGAAGGTCATGTTGCCTCAAAAAAGTGATGAAAGGCAGCATTTTGTCTTTTAGTATAGTGAATTTTGCTCGTATTTCAACCATATATATGGCTCCTTCTATAAACTAAGTTAGGCGACTCCTAACTAAATGAAACAATGAAATACCATTAGAATAGTAGACCAACTCCAAATAGAGCACATAGAAGTATTCATCATATTCGTCAATAGTTAATGGTCTATAAAGCTGATGGTCAAATAAAAGTCCATAATCTAGCATAGTTGAATCGATAAGAATGTAAAACTCATGCCATTCTCCATCGAAATGTAACTGTCGAACAAACTTCTTTGCGATTTTCTGATGTGTTATATTATAATAGAGATGTAATTCTTCACTTTCAATCGTTATATGTGAGTTTTCTGGATCCACCATAGATGTAAATGCAAAATCATAGCGTTTATCAGCTAATACAACTGAATAGCTGTTAATATTGTCACCCATCCATTCTAATGCAGCATAATCACGTGCATCAAGCCAATTCTGCGTGTATGCCCCCTGTTCGGGAGTCATGAATGCACTTGTCGCACCAATTGGTATCATAGAAACAATACTTACGATGAACACAACTGCAACAGCCCTTTGTAACGATAAATTACTCAATTTGAAGCCATAATAAATTCCAATTGCTGCAGAAATACAAAGTGGAAAATACATATACGCCATGAATCGAAAGAGATCATAACCTGCGCCTCCTAATGGTAGAAATAAAAGAACTCCAAATGCTATCAAAAAAATTACTATCCAAACTACTAAGAAAACCGATTGCCACGTACGGAAATATTTGAAAAGAAATAAGATCCCAAGAAAAGAAAAAAGGAATATAATGACTTTTGGAATGAGTTTAAAAATCAACTGAGTTTGATTAACGGTGCCAAAATATTGGGTACCACTTGGCGAGGCTATTGCTTCGCTTATTAAGAAAATAAGAAGAGCTATGCTTAAAGCCCAAAGAACAAAAATTCTTGTATCTGGTTCGATTTCTTCAAACGAGTTTAAAACCTCTTGATTTCTAACCAATAGAAATAAACCAACCAAGATCACTACGCTGATAAGTACAAGTGCAACTACCATCAGAGGTAATGCAGGGAATATAACTGTGACTCTTGAAATACGACCAATCATTCTTTCTATAAGACTAGAAAACTCTGAGTCAACATTTGTAATCCACAGATACCATGAACCGACACTGAAAACTGCAAATAAAATTGACATTATATTTTGTTTTTGCCAAATTAGCAAAGCAATTGATATTGGAATTAGAAATAAAATGAAAATCAACACTGTCAGACGGTGCGTGAGTAGTAAGAGAAGGAAAAAAACGAATGAAAAACTTGACTTCTTAAGTGGTTTTCTACTGGAAAGATGCTCTACCCATGGGTATAGTGAAAAATTCATGAAGATGAGCCCTAGAATTTCCGGCCAAATTAGGTTTGTAGCAAATACAAATCTATCTGCAACGAGCCCCAACAAGATCCCTGTGATAATTGCGATTGAATAACTTTTGGTCAATTTTTGTGTAAAGACCATAACACTTAGCGTAGCTACGGTGCCCAATAATATGGGACAATATTTTGCAACAGATAATAGAGATGTGCCCGTTAGCAACTTCAGGTATGCAAGAATTATGTGAACCGCAAAATTTGCTCCGTGATATTCCAAATCAATTTTTCCGCTATTTATTAGTCTATCTGCAACCTGAATGTGAATCCAAGGATCGAAAGCAGAATTAAGGTTTGGGAATCTTATGATGTTATATACTCTGATAAGAAGGGATGCTAACAAAACTAATCCTAACATAATGTATGTTGTCTTCTGATGAAACGTCCTACGCCTTATTCTTATCATTAAAACACCATTCGTTATTGCGAATGCAGTGTTAGCTTGTGAGTCCTTTCTTTTTTAGTTCTGCTTCAGCAGTTTCGAATTTGTCGATTACCTTTTCTTTTTCAAGTCCCTTCACCCATGGCAACAAATCTTTAAGTCCTTCTTTTAATTCTATTTCTGGAGAGAATTCTAAATATTTTCGTGCTAATGAGATATCAGCATAACAATGCCTGACATCTCCAATTCTGAATTTCTTAGAGATCACTGGTGAAATGTCTGAATTATATATTTCCAAGATTAACTTAGCCAAGTCTTTTATTGTGATATATGTACCAGTTCCTATATTATAGGCTCTATACGCTGCATTAATGCTTTTTAAGGCAAGTAAGTTTGCTTTTGCTATATCTTTAACATGTACGAAATCACGTTTCATGTTACCGTCTTCATAAATTATTGGTTGATTTCCATTTAAGATCCTGCTTGAGAATATTGCAGCGACACCTGTATACGGATTTGAAAGTGCTTGTCGAGGACCATAAACATTGAAATACCTAAGAGCAATAGTAGGAATACCGTAAGTCTTTCCAATCAGCAGGCACATTTCTTCTTGATGTCTTTTAGACATCGCGTAAATCGATGTTGGCTTAAGTGGTTTTTTCTCATCAGTAGGTGCTGGTGTTGCAGTCTTGTTACACTTAGGACAACGAAGTTCCCATTCATTCTTTTTCATTTGTTCAGTTGAACGAAGTTCTGGAGACACTGATCCACAATCTTCACAAGTATATCGTCCTTCTCCATAGATAGACATGGAAGATGCAACAACTAACTTCTTAACGTTATGTTCTTTATTAACGAGCATATCAAGAAGATTGGCTGTTCCTAAGGTATTAGAGTGGACATATTTCGTAATTTGGTACATGGACTGTCCTACACCTACTGCAGCTGCCTGATGAAATATGGCATCTACATCATCAATCATTTCATTAAGATCTTCTTGGACTCTTAAATCTCTTTTTTGGAACGTTGCTGAAGGATTAAGATATTCAGGAGGAGTTTGTCTAGATCCGTGAACCTGTTCTTCGAGATTATCAAATATAATTACGTTATAACCCTCTTCAATCAATAAGTCCACGATATATGATCCAATGAATCCTGCTCCTCCGGTAACTAGAACATTTTCTATTCCTGAAGGCATTAAAATACTTCCTAACGGCTTTAGAGTATCAAATTAAGCTATCTTTTAATAACTTTTTCTCTTTAAAACTCAAATTAGCAAAGAATTACGAAATTAGCTGAAAGTCAATTTCTAAAGATGCCTTTGTTAAATTGACTTCTTTCTTCATTTGAACAGGTTTTTTTGTGACGTCTGCTATTATGCCTGCCAATGCAGCACACAACGGGCAGCTAATTTTTTGACAGTCATAGCCCTTCTTCGAGGCTTCCTCGCATACAGATACAAATTTGTTACCTTCTATCTTTACAGAGAAGCTATTTGACTCCTGACTAATGGTCACTATATCTGCTATTTCAAGCCCCTCAGTCATAAGCGGTGGTAAATATTCGCAAAGAAAGTCGGTGGAAATTCTACTAAAATTTATTGCAAGTTCTTCTTCCATGAACTCAAGTAGACTATCTCCCATCGAAGGTATGATAAGTCCTTTTCCAGGAAATATTAGTTTGTTTTCAGAGGAAAATTTTGGTATTTCCTTATCATCTTGGTTAAAAGGTAAAAAAATTTTTCCCTTTTCGCCATCCTTATTTGGCGGTAAATAAATTTCAGATCCTTGCACATCAAATTGTTTCACCATGGAATATATCACCTTAATTGGAGCGAAGATAGTTTTTCCCACAACATCTCCTTTTATTGAATCTCCAATCCTTGAAAAAAGAAGAGAAAAACCAGTAAAAAAGAGCATAATACCAATTATTTCTAAAATGGGATTCCAAGCTTCGAAGGCATAGATCATGGTCAAGAGTGCACTTGTAACGAGGACTGCGCCACCAACTCTAGTTAATTGTAGTCTTGAGAGCCATATCTTCTTAATTAATGTTGCTATTTCCCTTCTATGTTTATCTTCTATTCTAGACTTCTCCGTCTGTGCTTTGAGAATTTCCTCGTCATTAGTAGTAGGTTTTGTTTCTTTTTCTGTCATAATTCCAGCCTGCTAATTCTTGTGGTCTTATTTCTGTCGACATTTGTAATATTAGAATTTCAATCTTGTGTATCCTACACTTATCATTTCATTTTTAAAACACTAATTTCCAATAACGCGCGCGCAATCTTCAATAGCAGACATTATTTTTAAAAGATAAAATATTAAGGAACAAAAAATATAATATGCGTTAATCTGTATGCCCATCTACTTTCATTAGCATTACGATATGTTTATCTTATAAATGGCATGATATAACGATGGTTTTACAATTTGGTGTAAATAATGGGTAATCCAAAGATTTGGTTCGATATTGGCACTCCTTTTAATTGTAATCTCGTCGACGCTATTATAACACACCTTGGCGATTTTTCTGAAACTCTCATTACTTGTCGAGATCACGATCACATTATTGATATTCTATCTGCTAAAAAGATGGATTTCATTCCAATCGGAAAACATGGAGGTAAAAGTCTAAAAGGTAAATTACAAGCATACGCCGAACGGGTTACATTATTGGCTGATGTTGTTGAAAAAGAAAAACCTAATCTTTTGATTACTGAACGTGATCCAAGTGCTGTAAGAACGGCATTTGGTTTTGGTACCCCTGCATGGACCGTTTTTTATGATGAACGGGAATATCACACTAATTGGATGGTTTTTCCACTCTCTGATAGAATTTTTGTACCAAGCTTTTATGATTCTCCCGAGCTTGTGCAACATGGAGTAACTCTCAACAGAGTTACATGGTTTAATGGTTTTCATACCGCATTTTTAAAAGATGAATGGTCTCAACTTAATGCAAAGAACTCTTCTTCACACGATAAATTAAAGATTCTCATACGCCCAGAATTCGAATTTGCGACATTTTTTAAAACTGAAAAAACCCCGATACTCGAACAAGTTGTTGATCTTCTCATAGAGAATGATCATAACGTTGAACTTGTTGTGTTCCCAAGAACTGAATCACAACGAGAGGTATTCTCTAAGTATCCTGATGTTATATTTATTGAGGAAAATACAATGGACTGTCCAGTACTTGACGTAGATTTGGTGATCGGTGCAGCAGAGACTATGTTAATGGAAGCGTTTGTACTTTTGAAACCTGCAATTTCGGCTATATACTGGAAACAATCCAAACCAGTTCAATTTCTATTACAATATATCGATCACAGCACGGATCCGAAATCTGTTGTTCAACTTGCAGAAAAATATTTTGATAAGAATGAACGAGAGAAATTCAGCCACAAAGCGAAAGAAGTTGTGGATAAGATGGATAACTTGGGTCTTCTGATGGCAGAAGAAGTGAAAAAGCATTTCTCGTGAAATCTGTTTCTCAAAGCATAAGAATATAGAACAAATCAATATAATAGAAAAAAAGAGATTTTAACTAAAAGAACTTCTTCAGCAAATCCTTGAACTGCGATGGGTTGTATGCTTTTTGTAAATCCACTAGCGTCCCTTTTTGAAGAGGTATATAGTCATCCTTCAGAATAGGTCTTTTAAAAAGGGAGAGCACTCCAATAGGAATTTTTTCACCCCATTCTTGAGATTTTTGAAACGCAGCCAACTTGTCTGTAGGATCATAGTCTTCGCCCAATTTATACACGCGTTCACGATACCATTGGTAAGTATTGAGCTTGTTCCAAGTAACACAGGGTTGTAAAATGTCCACAAAAGCAAAGCCCTTATGTGTAATCGCCTTTTTCAAGATTTCTTTTGTAAAATCTACATCGCCAGCGAAAGATCGCGCGACGAAAGAGCAATCAAGTGCGATTGCCATCGCTAATGGATTCATTGGAGGTATTTTTATGCCAACAGGTTCATCTTTTGTTTTCATCCCATAATCGGTTGTTGGGGACGCCTGTCCTTTTGTGAGACCGTAGATTTGGTTATTCGTGACCATATACATCATATTCGGATTTCGCCGTATCGCACTAATCCAATGATTACCCCCTTCGCCGTAACCATCTCCATCTCCACCTACTCCAATAACAACTAATTCGTGATTTGCGAGGCTTAATCCTGTAGCTGCTGGCAGTAAACGACCATGAAGTTCGTTGTATTCACTAACTCTCAGATAGTGCGGCAGTTTGGAACTTTGACCAATTCCAGAAACCATTGCAACTTGCCACGGCTCTAGATTTAATTCAACAAGTGCCTGTTTTAGGGCATCAAGGATCGGAAAGTTTCCGCACCCTGGACACCAAGCAATATCTTTTACTCTAGATTCATAATCTTCAAGTGTGACCATTTATGCCACCCTCCTTTTTACTTCTTCAACTATTTGCTCTGGGGCAAACGGCCTCCCATCGTATTTATTAATTCCACCGCTAGGCAATTTTCCTGTGTAAGCTCGAATCATATTGGCGTATTGCCCTGTGTAATTATTCTCGACAATAAAACTTTTCTTAGCTTTAGCAACGAATTCTCCAACTGTTTTATGAACTGGAAATACTTCAACGACGTGCATCATATTCGTCGTTATCCCTTCTTCGTTTAATATATCTACAGCTTCTTTAATGGCCCCATAGGTTGATCCCCATCCGATAAGAGATATGTCTGCCGTTTTTGGCCCGTACATCATAGGCTCTTGTATGTCGTTCATCAATGCATCTAATTTTCTCATTCTTTTTTCCATTTGTTT
>JAEORY010000085.1 GCA_016840645.1 Candidatus Borrarchaeota archaeon
ATCCTTTTTTTCTTCTAACTCTTCTATTGTTTTTTTGGAGAAATCATCTGGTTTGTAGACGGTTCGTCTTAGAATAAACCGAAGCAAAAAAAAGCCACCGATAAGCACTGGAACGAATAAAGCGCCTAAACCAAAAAGAGTACCAACTAAAACAATGGTAAGAACTCCGACGAAGATCCACATTGGATTAATCTTTTGTAATTTACTAGGTTTGATGCCGATTATTCTCTCGGTCGTTATATAGATACCATAAGGTCTGTAAGTGTCCCTTTGTAAATCACTGCTAGTAACACCATCAAGTACTTCTTCTGTATGCACTTGTGTTGGAACTTTTGGCGGTTCAATTTGTTCCTGAGTCATCTTTTCACCTGGTCACGATACCTTACCATATCTTTATATATCTTACCATATGTTGATAGTCAGACCGGGGAAGGGCGCTTTTAAATTGTCTAGGAAGGACAATCCCTCCCTACCATGAATCGGGAGGTAGCCTCCATCCTCTTTTAGTGAGGACTTCATCGTCATCCAGAACTTCATACTTTTCAAAAATTTTCGGTACTGAATGGGGGCAGTTAGCCCGCTTTCTCTTCTTCGCCTCCTTCTCCGCCTTCCATAAGCCTCATATGACGGGACTCCGAAGAGAAACGTCTTCAACTGATTGAATAAGTCATAGTTGATGACCTTAAGGGCGAACATGATCGCCGCGCACTTGTGAATGTCATACCCTACTATTTGAGAGATCACATCCCCTAACTTGCTGGTGTATGCTTCAGACCTCTCCCTCACCTTTATGCCCTGCAACTCCAACCGCTTCAGCAGTTGTCTGAATTTGTACTGCGGCATCTGTCGAATCTTCCGCGTCGCTTTCTTGCTGTAACTCCAGAACCTGCCCGTGTTGAGATGCCCGACCACTACCTCGGCGTCGTAGTGTTTAGCCATGTTGCCGATTTTTTCCACCAGTTTATTCATCAAATGGTCACGCTTTCCCTGACTGGTGTGCTGTGTCTCGTAGTGGTTGAACTTCCCTATCGCCACAACCCTTCCATCGTTCTTGTTCATCACCGAGAAATCGGTGTGCCCGGCGTTTACGTCAAGCGTCATCACCCGCGAGGCCTCCCGTATCACACATGGTAGTTTAATGGATATACGCAGGTCATAACCCCTATCAAAGTCCCGTCTCTTGATCTGCACGGTGTAAGGATGAGAACCGTCCAGATACCCACTATATTTATCGAGATATTGTTGCGGGATGAATACCCTGAAAAAAATCCACTTGGTATCCGTATCGTTGCAGCGAGTATTGATGCGCAGTTGCATGGTGTCTAGGTCGAGTCTTAGATTAAGGTTGCTCTTCTTGGTACGGTCTCCGCGGGAAAGCAGGAGGGCATTTCGGCGCTTTTTGTATTCTTCTTTGGTGATTTTACCTTGCTCGCGCAATCGCTGGTTCTTCAAGCCGCCAAAAGTGGTATTGTAGGGCAAATTCTTGATGGAGTAATAAGCATCTTTGATATAGCGAGAATTAAGCCCGATTTCTTGTTGAAGGATGGTTGCGATAGAAGGGATCGCCACGCCTTGACGTTTCATGGAGGATGTGCGTCTTCGGGCGTTACCGAATCGTCTCATAAGATCATCGAGAGCCTGTGTGTCTGCTAGTTCGGTGATTGCCCCAGGAAGTGTAATAACTGCCATAGTAGGTCCCTTACAGTAGTTAGTAAGTTAGTAAGTAGCACCACCCTTATGAACAGACAGACCCCAACCTGTAACTAAAAAAATGAAGCGGCAGACGGATTCCTTTAAAATTGCGAAGTTATATAAAGTTATAGTAAATTGATGGAAACTGTTAAATCGTCCTTATGGTTATGTTTATCTTACAAGTTTGTAATCTAGTTATCGTAAAATAATATACTCTTCCATTTCGAAAATACGCGTCTTGCCTTAGATATCCGCTTGATCTGTTTTTGACTAAGACAGGCTCGCTAATATAGAAACTTAACTTCCATTCACAACTCTCTGTTAAATAAAAATAATATTTTCGAAATATATTAAGGTATGTTTTTCTGCAAACTCTTTAGTAGCCATTTAATTGATAAACGGGATTTTCAGGCAATTATTTCAATTCAATTTCACGAATGTAAGTTCGTCTGGAAATATTTTAGGCAGTTGGTTATCCACCATATAAAACGGCAAAATGCTTAGCGATGAAGAAAAAAAATAAGTAACCCACTACACTGATGATTTTTTATTATTTGAGACTAACTATTACAGTTCTATTTTATATGTCCCGCTGGGGAATGGATGATTCAGGAAGCCAGCCTACTTTTAGGTGGTAGTTCACTAATGAAACAAGGTTCTAAACCACTTGTAAAAGTTACATGAAGAACAGCAAGAAAGCACCACCACCACTTCAGCGTGGTGATGAATGGCGTGGTGTGTATATAGTGTGTTGGTAATCCTCTTTATGAGTACCTACGGGGCGTAGGGATGTTAAGCCTGTGGAGATAAGACCTCCGTAACCCGTAAGGGGATCGAGTCTGTCGGAGAAGCAGGAAGCCTCAAAGCTTTAGCACGAGGTAGCTCACACTGTTCAAAAACTAGATTCATGCACTTCTTGGAACTTTGTTGGGTCAATTTCATGCGTTTGTTTATACAAATTAAATATCTTGCATATTAAACATCTTTTCTATTTTAGTAAATGGCCCACCTTTGTATATACTAATAATATATTCGAAGTTGTAACTCTGAATGATTAAGTCTTTCAACGGACCACCAAATTGCCTCTTCGATTTCTTTAATCTTATTTCTCGTAGTTCATTTGTAAACACTTCGAAATCCATTTTTTCTTCAAGTTCCTCTATCGTTTTTTTGGTATCATCAAATTTTTTGTAATAAAATCGACTCAGAATAAACCTTAGAACAAAATAGCCAATAATAAAAACTGGAAAGATAATCGTAGCCAAACCAAATAGACCCGCCACTCCCGAAACAACTAAAATAATTACGAAATATAATAAAGAAGTGCCAAGCCTTCGTTTTAATCCGCCGCTAGTTTTTATGCCGATAATTCTCTTGGTCGTTAAATAGATGCCATACGGCCTGTTACGCTCCCTTCGTACGTATACACTAGTGAATCCATCGATAACTTCCTCTGTCTGCACTTCAATTGGATTTTCCATCGGTTGAACAGGTTCTTCAGACATATTTTTCCATCCAATTCATTAGTTCGCAATCTCCACATGGTAAAATGATTACTCATCTCTTACAGAATAGGCTTCGAGCCTCAAGAAATCTGTTTCACGATATTTCTTGCCGGTCTTATTCCTCTGTTAATTATGAGTACTATTTTTTTTAGACTACTTTGGGTGAAATTTCCATTCTTCAAGAATAATTTTTACCTTTTCTTTTTTATACCTGCCACAAGGTTTTAAATCACCTATGAAAGGTTCTTGTTCAACAAACATGAAATTGATTGTTTTTTCAGTCAGTAAACATCTTCGTACAGTTGAACAGGTACATGCATATTTTTTAACCATCTGTGACTGATCCTCCGACAATCTCAATGTTTTCATAAGCACCTTGTTTCCAATGCTTGTTTGCTTCATAGTAACTACAACAACATCTCCACGAGTTATTAGATACTTAGATCCCTCAATATTTTCTGTTCTAATTTTAACGGACTCTAAGTTCCCGATACGATGCTTTAATGTTGCAAAAAGAAAATCTTCAGACATATCTTCGCTTCTGGCTCGTATCAAAACTCTCATAAGACATTTACTTGGATCTTTAATGATTTGTTGTTGTTGTTTGACCAACTTTTCTCGCTTTAACTGAATCGCTATTTTTCTTCCTTCGCTTGTAACATCATATTTCGGTATGAGAAATGTATCGTTCGCTGTGCGTTTATAATTTATTCTTTCAACAAATCCCATCTCGACAAATTTTCGAATGATTTTAAAAACTCTCTTTATTCCTACACCAAGTAGGGACGCGTGCCAGTGAACTAGCTTTCCAGGGGGATTAGCAAAACATAGATCCCATATCTGGATAATAACACCATCATTGTCCAGCATTGATATCAGTAGCGCTTTCTCACGATCTGATAAATCTTCTAAGATGGTAGTCATCTCTGACACTCTACGATAATTAACTATATAACACTTTAAAAATCAATTGTCTGGATAGCTAAAAAATTGAATTTAAAGTTAGGTATCTAAAAAGAAAAAATGCGATTTCTTTGACCTCTGCAAAAGGCGATTTCAAGAGATCCTTATTAACAATTAACACGACTGGCTTTTTCTTTTCATTTGCAACAATTATTCCATAAAAAAATGCTCTCGCATTTCTTAGTAGGCGTATTTTACCACAATTGCTGTTATAAAATCAGAGGCATCTTCTGCTACATCCGCTACGTTCAAGATATCTAATATAATTTCTTTAACAAGCAAAGTAGCGCCAATATCACTATTCTTTTGTTTGAATAATTGTTCTATTAGCTCGTAACCTTTGTGACGAATATCTCTTCTCATTTTCTCAACATTTTCTGCTGCTTCGAATGCGCCTTTAAAGTCGTCTGCCAATAATTCCATTGATTTTGCAAGATGTTCTGAGAGTTCTGTTACTTTTTGAGACAATTGCCATATTTCCTTTCTCAGATTTTGATCTATTTCCCACAGCCAGGGCAAATACGCTTTCAGACCCCGTACAGTCTTTTCAGCAGCGTCAGCGACATTATCATTCATTTCAATTAATTTTAAGCGATCTTCACCTGTTAATGGAAGGAAAGTTCCCTTAAACATTAGTTCTATGAGTTGCTCTTTAACCCGATCTGCTTCTGCTTCATTTTCTACAAGTTTTGCACAAACTGTATTGTAGTCCCCCTTTTTGTACAACGCTTCGAAAACTTCTTCTAAATTAACAATACACTCTTTAACTTTATCTCTGTGTTCTTTAAATAATTCTAATGCTTTGTTCTTACTATCTCGATCAGATAATGTGCCTTTTAATGACATTTTTCAATTCCATCCTTGCAAAACGCTTGATTTATATATACTTGAGCAACTTTCAAAAATGGGTCTAGATATGGTTGTTCTACCTATATTTCTGCTACTCGTTTTAAGTATTTGTGGTGCATGTACGATTAGCTTCGGCATTGGTAGCAATGATGAAACTTTTGCACCAGCAGTAGGTTCAGGATATTTGAAGTTGAAATTCGCCTTAGTTTTGGCATGTGCATTAAACATCGCCGGGATTTTATTATTGGGAGACAGAGTGGCAGAAACCTTAGGAAAAGGTATTATTACAAAGCCTTTAATAATGATTGAGATTATTTCTATCGTCTTCGCTGTAGGAGCATGGTTAACAATAGCGAGTTATTTTAAATCCCCTATTTCTACAACACAAGCTATGATAGGTGCGATTATAGGGCTTGGTGCAATTATCGGCTATTCTTACGTTAATTGGAATGCTATTGCGCTAGTATTTCTAGGTTTAGCGATTTCTCCCATTCTGGGTTTTGTTATTGCATACCTTGCCTACACCGCATTACAAAGAGCGGTTCTTTCAAAAGTCAAAGGATTAAATGATGTAGAAAAAAGAGAAAAACTATTCGCACAGATGCTTCTAGTTGCTGTTATGATCACACAATTTAGTAGAGGTGCAAATGATATAGCTAACGCTATTGCACCTTTGATTCATGCAGTCCAACTTACTGTTTTATTGATTATTGGAGGGATTGGAGCAAGTATCGGACTGCTGATCCTTGGAAGAAGAGTGCTTGTAGAACTAGGCACTTCGGTGGTAAAATTAACTCCTTCATCAGCATTTGCCGCTCAAATTGCAGCAGCCCTGGTTATGTTTCTTGGCACATGGTTTGGATTACCTCTTTCAGGGACTGCAGTGTTAGTAGCAGCACTCATAGGCGTAGGTTACGCTAAAAAAATTAAGGTAAATACGCGTACAGTTAAAGGAATTGCCTTTGCTTGGGGTGTTACCTTTCCTGCATCGGCTTTGTTCTCAATAGCGATTTATCTTGGTTTCAGTTTTTCTAGTCGATTTCTCTGAGGCGATTTTTTAGATATCAAAAAAGAAGAAGTGTGGGATTCACAGACAAAATCGATTAGTTATATTAAGCCCCGAATCCATTTTTTAGTTGAGGGTTCAAAAAAAATGACACGTAAAAAAAAAGTTAAAGCTAAGGACAAAGCTAGAGAACGAGTTTGGAAGATAAGAGATTCAATACAAAAACTTGAAGATGTTAAAGACAAGATAATTGAATTTTTGAATTCTACAGATGAGTCAATAGACGAAGCATGGATTACAGACGTTAAGGAAGTTTATTTTAGTATTGTTTCGGCATGGGAACTGCTTAAAGGAATCAGCGATGATAGGACTCATTACGATAAGTCTGCTTGGAATTATTTGGAATTGGCAAAAAGTCGATTGGGACAGGCTTCGAGTGAATTAAGGATTTTAGGTGAAGATGGAATAAAATTAGAGTCAGAACTAAGAGATACATTTGAAGTGTGTTGGGAACAGATCTCTACTGAATTGGAGAACTTAGTGGGAAAAGAGGAACTCAAAGCACCAACTCAACGTGTGATTAAGTACAGCGAGGAAGAATATCATCTACCGTGCTCTGTTTGTGGAGAAATTGAAGCTGGGTTTAAAATTGGTGTTTCCGGAAGAGATGGTAAAAAACATTTGTTTTATATTGGACTCACTACATCAGCATCTTTTAGTTTGAAGGACGCTAAGAAGGTTTTCAGTTTATTAGAAGAAGACAAAATTACTGAAGTCCATGATTTTACGCATAGTTCTGTAGTTCTTGAAGAAGGTATGGATGCTTATTGTCCAAAGTGTGATAAGATATATTGTAGTATACATTATAATTTACAAGAAGAGTGGGACGAGGGCTTTTACGACTGTACTTATGGCACATGCCCTTTGGGACATAAAAGGATTATAAATGACTAAAATACCTAGCAGTTTTAATTAGAAGTGCAACAATTTATTGATTTCGAAAGGAGAAGGTGAAACGTTCTTGATTTCTTTTTATTTTTACTTTTTCACTTTTTTACTGCTATTTTTTGCGTTTTTGCTTTGTTACTTCTATTTCGCTTCTATTTCTAATCAGACTTGTGCAATAATCACTTTAATCGGAGCCGCAAGTTGGGCGCTTATCTCCGTCGTGATAGCTAGTATGATGAACCTGCAGTCACCCTTCGCGCTGATTGTCTTCTCAATAATGACCCTTGTAGCTTGGATATTAATTCCACTTTATATTAAGAAAATCAAGCCGGCTTTCATTATAGGAATGATTCTCCTGATAATTGGTTTAAGTGCACTAATAGTGACCCCAGGAAATCCACCATGGTATACTTTCACTAATCCAACGAGCATTGTAAAACAGTTTTCATTCATCTTGGATGGGCTAGCCTGCATATATTTCAGTTACAAGTCCTACAGAGAACTTTAAGCAATTTCAATCCATCTTTTTTTAAAAAGAAGAGTAATTGTTCAATCTGGATCGATATTCTGTTTCAGGAAAGTTTTTTGAAGAGTGGATAGAGAAGAATTCCCAATATAATTATCGCAATCATTGCTGTGATTAAGAAGGATGTGTTAAATCCAAGTCTAACAAAGACAGATCCAAATATAACTGGAGAGAGGAATTGCCCTAGATATGCAAAACTTGTCGTATATGAAACTGCTTTTCCTCTAACTGCTGGTGGTGCTATTTCTGTCACCCAAAGGTAGATAGCTGGAAGTAACAGTCCGTGACCAATTCCAGCCAAAACCAACGCAATAATAATAAATAAAGCATTGCTGAAAAGAGCTAACAGTATAAAACTTGAAGACCATGCTATAAAAAAGAATAATATAATTCTTGAATAAGATAGATGAGTTCTAATCCGCCCATAGTTTAAACTGATAACACCAGCTGCAAGCGCATTAATTGAGAGAAATATTCCTGCAAAAGTTGTTCCACTAAAACCTATTTCAGGTAGTAACTGGGGAATTTGAATCACGATTATGTAGAGAAAAATCATTGCAAGTAAGGTTAATCCATAGATGAAGAGTAAAACAGGCTGCCCTTTAATCAATTTTTTTAGAGATTTTGTTTCTTTTTCATTTGCTTCTCTTTGATTTTGAGGCGTATAGGTTTCAGGGAGTAAATACAATGAGAGAATACCTAACGGAATACCTACAAAATAAACTGCAAATGGAAAATTCCATGAGAGGCTTCCTAAGAATCCTCCAAGAAGAGGGTATGTAATGCCACCAAAACTATTTGCACTCGATCGCCACCCCATTACGCGATTACGTTGTGGTCCTGCCTTATATAAATCACCAATTAATGTTGTTATAGCTGTAACCAATGCAGCGACTCCAATTCCAAGAAATGCTCTAGATACCAGCATAAGCAAAAAAGATGAGATAAAAAACCCCGAGCCACCGCCTAGACCGTAAATGAATAACCCAAATGCGTAGATGGGTTTACGGCCAACTCGATCGATTAAATATCCCATGATTGGGCTAAAGATAACCGCAAATAATCCATGAGTTGTGATGACTAATCCAATTAATGCAATAGGAGCTTCTAAAGGATCAATCATGGCTCTTACCACGGGTGCAATTAGAGCCCCAGCCATAACTGTTAGCGTAGCTGAAGCAAGAATGACCCCTAAAATACCTTTTTCTGACTTCAGACCCATTTTTTGATTTTCTACAATCGTCAAACATTCCCCTTATAATTCTATTTAGTCTTGTTATATTTTCGGCAGAAGGATAGCAATCACAGCTCCAGCCAAGCTAAAGCCCGCCAATAAGCTAAATGCCTCAAAGAAACCAAAGGTGTCGATAATGTAACCAATTATGGGAGGAATCACGGCAGCAATACCCATAGAGATTCCCGTAACAATGCCAACAGTAATAGCAACATTATTCTCTCCAAGTTCCGCGGAAAAAGCTAATCCTACAGGAAACGTTGCAAAAATACAGAATCCGATTAGAAATAAAACGATAATTAAAAGTAATTGCGAAATAGCTACTAAAAATGCAAAAACAAAGACAAGCGGTGAAAGTGCTAACATTGTGGTTAGGATAACAATTTTTCTGCCAATACGATCTGAAATAAGTCCAAATAACGGTTGGGCTAATATTCCAGCGCTTAACAGTACTCCTGTGAACGCTCCTGCATAGAGCAATGAAATACCTTCTGCTACAAAAAATGCAGGTAAGAAAGTAGTAATACCCCTGTAAACCGAGGTTCTTAGTGCCATTACAATACTAAGGATGATAACAGGGATTGTTAATGCTTTCTTGATACTACTATAAGGTGCATGTTTAACACTTGAAGTAGAAGATAAATCAGAAGCGTGAAGAATTACCCAGCATGCAACTGCTACTAAAATCGTTGGAATGACTAGTAGAACTAAGCCTAATTGCCATCCGATAACTGTGGAGGCCAGGATTGTAATTAAAGTTGGACCAGAGAAATGACCTAAACTTCCTCCAACCCCATGAATACCCAATGCCTTCCCCTTTCCTCCTCCAAAGTCAGTTGAAAGAAATAAAGTTGCTTGTGGATGATATGCAGCAAGACCGACACCTGCAATTCCAGAAAGAAGAAGAAAAATGATATAGTTTGGAGCCGCACCAAAAAATGCCGTACTGATACTGACTAGTATTAATCCGCCAATTAAAACTTGTTTGGCTTTCCCTGCATCACCAAAATGTCCTAACAATGGCTGTAGAACTGCAGGGATCGCTACTAGAAGCATGGCAGCCAATCCTGCTTGAAAATAACTAAGTCCAAATAGAGGAATAAGAATTGGTATCAATCCGGGGAGAATCATTGAATAAGTATCATTGAAATAATGAGCGAAACTAAGAGTTGTCAAGCTTTGAGTACTGCTTTTCAAGAAAAATCAAGCCTCATATTAGATTGAATGTTTTTGTTTATTGGAGTTTTTTGAATCAGATAACGCTAATAGGAGCAAAAATTTGCACAGGTGGTCTTCAATGCGGTTGATTTATAAGGCTTGTGATGAGTTCAATTTTCAAATTGCACAAAGGGCTAAATTGAAGTTTGGTCTCTCTTACGAACAGATGTGAGCACATTGAACTCAACAAAAGATAATTCTAATCCTTCCTTATTATCAATAAACACAGTAAATTGGTTCTACGCATTTTCGATAATAATTCCAGTTGTTATAATTCCTCTTTACGCAAAATCACTTGGAGCTACATTGTTTCAGGCTAGTATAATGGTGGGGATATTCTATGGGGTGAATGCAGTAGCTGGAGTGATTATAGGTTCGCTATCAGATATTATAGGCAGAAGAAAGCCCTTTCTTTTATCATCTTCGATTGGAACTGCTGTTGTCTTTATTTTAATTGCCTTTACAGATGTTCCTTTCCTATTGATACTTATGATGGGGCTCTTTGGTGTTATTACCGCAGCATTTTTGCCGTGTATGATGGGTTTGATATCTGAAATCTCTTCTAAAGCTGAGAAAGGTAAGAATATGGGACTTCTAAATACCTCAACATCTTTAGGATGGGCTGGTGGCTCTTTTTTAGGTGGACTTGTATCAGGCCAATTTAATTTTCAAATAACGTTCATTTCTGGCTGCATTATTGCATGTATAGCAACTGTATTAACAATTTTTAGCTTGAGGGAAACAAGAACCAATGTAGCTTCAGATTCAAATAGAGATTTTAGAATGGTCATCATAGCATTAAAAAACCGATTTTTACCTAGTGGTGGAGAAAGTAGCTATCTCAAAGAAAACGGTCTCAGTTGGTTTTATTTTATCATATTTCTAAGATATACTGCTTATTTAGGTTCATTTGCCCTATTACCAATCTTCTTTGCGTCAATAGCATCAACATTTTGGGCTGGGATGCTTGTTGCAATCTACATGGGGGTTTCAGGAGTTCTAATGACTCCCATTGGAAACTTTTCAGATAAATATGGGAGGAAACCAATTGTTATCTTCGGATTAGTTGGAACTAGCATTGCTTTGGTGCTCTATGCCTTCTCATATTCACTTCTACTGCTAATCCTAATACAGCTATTCTATTCTCTAGTGTTTGCTTCAATTTATACTGGGGGCAGTGCATTTGTATCCGATGTGGCACCTGAATCCAAGCATAATGAGGCTATGGGATTTCTTAATTCCAGCATAACTTTTGGAGCCGTAGTTGGATCAATTATAGCTGGTATTATTGCTGAGATGTTCGGTATACGAATTATGTTTTTAATCCTTGCTATCTTCCCCGTTTTTGGAGCTTTAGTCGTGTTATTCAGAATTCAAGAAACTGTTTCTCTACAACAACACACAATTTAGTAGAGTATACACTCTGAAAATAGATAATCACAACAGAAGCAGATTATTTTTTATGATAGTGATCTAAGCATTTTTTTATCCAAAAAAACAGAATATTTGTTACATAATACTGCTTTAGTGCGCATTTGGTCTCCCAAATGAGTGATAATGAATCAAGTTGTCTGTGATATAAACTGTCTCTGATTGCCTCCGATTGCGCGCTCGCGGTATGGACTGCCCATATTTTCGATAAGCACCAAGTTCATGAGTATCTTGATTTGGGGAGAATGATTGAGGCAACCAGAAGCTTTATATAGTCATTAAAGTACAAAGATCTTTC
>JAEORY010000086.1 GCA_016840645.1 Candidatus Borrarchaeota archaeon
GAGTAAACATTTCGTCGTCTTCTTCAAATTCTATTTCGACAGTTTTAGCATCGGCTTCAATAGGAGGTGAATACACTGCGGTTCTTTTTTTCCTCCTCCCCTTCCCGTTAGTGGTGCTGACGGTTGCTTCTAAGATGTTAACTTTGTTCTGCAACTTTTCTAACTCCTGTTGAATCATGTCATTAGAGCTTCGGATAAAAAACTTTTTCATGAGTAACCAATCTCCTAATGATGTTGTGATGTCTTAGCTTCTATACTATACCTTTTACCGCAATCTTGGCAAACAATGATTAAACGGCTTCCAGCCTCTATGATAGTACATGTCTCTGGGTTTTCAAAACCATTCACATTTATACAGTCGTTGTTTCTGCATTTGTAGGGAACAGTATAGGTGGGTTTTTTCTTTTTTAGTTCAACTTCCCGTTCGAGTAAATCAGCATCTAACTCTTCTAAGATCTCATGATACTCCGCTTCGGCCTGTGCTGCTCGCGCTGCTTGCTTTCTTAGATGTCCGACTTGCTGTTTCTTTTCTACTTTAAAAGCTCTAATTTCCCGTTGGAGTTTTTTTAGCTTCTGTTCCAGTTCATTAATTCGACGTTTTTGAAGACGTTCACTTGCGGTAGATGCCATCGTGACTCCTTTTAAAAGTTTTACGAGACAGCTCTGAAGTTTCTGAACAAGGGTAAGTAGTATTATTGAATCTGCGTCGCTACTTCAATTGCTTTCTTGATACGATGAATAAAGTTGTCACACCCTTTATAAATCGCATCGATTTGTAATTTATCATCGTATTTTTTTAGATATTTGATTCCTCCTGATTGTAAAATAAAATATTTTTTCTCTTTTTGTAATTCAGGTAATAAACCTAAAAAACCACAGGAAGGATATTCATAATCTGTTATGACAAGATCCGCCCAAGGCACTTTTGGAATGGCTTCTTTAAGTGATGATACGAGATGAATGTCAGCGGTGGTTAGGACACTATGTGTAATTTCCTTTAATAAGAATCCACTTGATGTGTCGTCTTCGACGATAAGTACTCTATTACAATCCAAGACTCCCCCCTTATATTTAGGGTTACTTAAATTGTCCTACGCCATTTTAGTAAATAATACAATCCGTATAATTACCTATACTTTCATAAGTATAGGTTTTTATTAAAATTTGTACCGTTTATTTTCTGATCATAATTACAAAATTCATCGAAGCATTCGCTGGATCTGGTAAAGTCCAACTACGACACCAAACTCTCAATAAGGTTGCACTTAACGCAGATACTTTGCACATAACTTCTTGATCGTATGATGAACCACTACCATATGCTTGCGCCATTGAACCAGAAATTACTGTGGGTACTGGTAAATCAAATGAGCAAGTGCCGCCCGACATATTAAGTGCAAAACTAAGCCCAACAGTCATTGAATTACTACCAATGAAAATGGCGTATTTGCATCGATATTACTTGTTGCACAAGTATCGCTTGAAGCTGATGGAGAATAAACACCGCTAACAACATTTCCAATCCCCGCATTGCCATCTGTTCTTACTGATAGCTCGGCAGCAGGATCACTAGCGGAACTAATGCCTAACCTTAACACTTCATCTTGGTGTGTTGTAGTACCAGCATCATGAATGAAGAATGATAGTCTATTACTATTAGCAGTACCAGAATGATAAGCCTTAATAGAATGGTATCTAATAGACGGACTATCTGTTCTCGTAAATCTTAAGACTTCACCTTCTACTTCTGATAATGAATGCCTCACTTCTAACGCAGGATAAGTACCTGCGTCACTTATTATACTAGTATTACCCGTTGAGTTAATATAGAACCTAGACTGACTTCCTTGCCGAATTTGAAACTCACCTAAAGTTGCTAAATTTGTTCCAATAGACCAATCAACTACATTATCACTTCCAGCAAATTCTAAAGCACCATAGGCAGCAGCATTATCATTTCTAGTTATTCGTATAAAAGCATTTGAAAAAGGTTTATTTATATCAAGTGCTCTTTGAGGCACAGCACCCACCCCAAAATTCTTATCCGTGTAGACATCCCCACTACCAGTGAGCTTCAGATCCCCACTCGGAGCATTGATGATTTTGTCCACCCCGTAAGCTAAGGTGGCGAAGAAAGCGACAGAGACTAAAAATACAAATAGTTTTTCATTTTTAACTTCCTTGTTTAATTATCCTAACCAGTCCGTTAAACATATTCTTCCCTTATCCCTGACTACCAGCACATAAACAACGATGATAAGTAGTACTAGTATCTGAACAGGTAACAGGGCTATCAGAACTATTCCATGCAGCAATACAAACACCAGATCCAGAATCCATCCCTCGAACATCACCGGAGCATAAAGTATTACAGCTATTTGTATTGTCGCCTCCTCGTTTAAAATATAAAGCAACACTTTGGTCTGGAGTACCAGCGTCTTCTAATTCTAATTTACTTCTTACAAATGTACCTGCGTCCTTTATAACCATTCTCTGCGTTAAAGATGCTGATGTGTTGGCAGTGTAAAGGGTTAAAATACCTGAGTTGGTTGCACCATCTCTTGTACCTGTAATTTTAGAAGCACCTGCACCGCTTGTATCTGTAGTAGTATTATTAAATCGTAAAGAACCACCATTTTGGTCACTGCTTCTAATGTTTAAAGTTACTTCTCCACTATCGACTAAAGAGACTTTATATCCAGGACTAGTCGTACCAAAACCGACACGGCTATTACCATCAAAAGTCACCATATCTGTGGCATCATTTACTGTGAATTTAAGTCGTCCATGTCCGTGATGTGCTTTTAGATACATCGCTGTTGAGCTTCCAGCATCAGCAAAATATAAGTAACCAGCTTCTGTTCCGCTATTCTCTTTACTGGCTATTGTTAAAGATTGATCCGCTAAAGTTGTATCACCTACAGTAAGTTGGCTGGAGTTTAGGGCTGTGCTAGAACCGACAATTACTTTTCCTCCAGAAGGGTTTAATAAAAGTGGGTACACAGCACCACTACTCGTATTTGAGTCTTGTGCTTGTATCCAAGATCCGAATGGTGATGTGTTTTGAGTACCCATAAATAAGTTATGCGATCCACCCCCTCTTATTTGAAGAATCCCTACGGCTGTTGTGCCTACTGGGGAAGGATCGCCTTGTGTTCCTTGAACTACTAAGGAACCTCGATTGGTAACACTGCCGGGAGTAACTTTAACACCTAAGTTTTTATTGGTGTATACTTCATCACTAGCAGTTAATTTTAGATACCCACTCGGAGCATTGATTATTTTATCCACTCCGAAAGCTAAGGTGGTGAAGAAAGCAATAGAGATTAAAAACGTAAAAATCTTTTTCATTATAACTCCCTTGTTGAATTACCCTAACCAATCTGTAAGGCCAAGTTGTTGTAGACGTAGAAACATATTCTTCCCACCACAGCTTAGTCTCCCTAATTCATACGGTAAGTGACAACAACATCATTAACGCCATTCCAACCACCACTTTGAGTAGGAACATTAGAAAAAGGTGCTCCAGAACCACGCCTTAAATCCATTCTTAATTGAGAAGGGCCATTATACAAAATTGTATAGTTCATTAACTCTAAGGTTCCGTTTACATTTACCCAAACCGGAAAACTTTGACTATTCCCATTAGCTGGAACTAGAGACGAGTCACTAATCGCACAAGCAAGAACAGAAGGCGATCCCGATATTGTTCCTGAAAAATTAACTCTCATATTTACTATCGTACCAATTCTAACCCAATCAAAATCAAAATTAACTCCACTCGTACTACAGGATGAATTAGTACCGCTTGAATAATGATTTAAAGTAACAGACCCTCCATTCGGAAAACTTATACCCTGTTTAAAATCAGCGATACCATCTGTGCCTATTTCAAAACCTTTAGAGCTATTATCAACAGTAAAAACAAATCCATTCCCACTATTGGCCCAAAAATTTAGATCAGTTGTGCCATAGATTCCGTGTCTTACAGAGTCACCAGGAGTTGCGGCAAACTGCATATACCAAGAGCCAACTCCCTCACCGATTTTAACTACACCTCCTGAAGTTATACGCATCCGTTCTGTTATATCACCCCCATTGGGCCTAGAATAAAGAGCTAACGCACCAGCCGAATTTGAGGGTGTTGCGTTTTCCCTTATCGCTTGTATACCACCTAATCCTGTGTAATTTGGTGTATCTGTAAATCGACTAAGGAATAGAATACCGCCACCAACTCCTGCTGCTACTGCTGCATCATCTGTAATTGCTAATGAGTAATCCAACTCCCCGGATGTTTGGGGTGTTCCTAAAAGCTCAAGAAGTGCAGTCGGGTTGTTTTTTCCGATACCTACGTTACGGTCTGTATAAATATCTCCAGAGCCTGTTAGTTTTAAGTCACCACTCGGAGCGTTTATTACTTTATCCACTCCGAAAGCTAAGGTGGAAATAAATAGAAACGGGATTACGAACCCAACTAACTTTTTCATCTTTTTTCCTTTAACGTTTAACCTAACCAATCGGTAAGGCCAAGTTGCTGTAGACGTAGAAACATATTCTTCCCACCACCGCTTGATACGGGGAATACCACATTTGTTCGGTAGCGGTATGGTCTTGTTGCAATAGCTCCGATACCAGAACTTTGACGGAGAAGTTGTTGTTTGACTTTTCCGACACTGTTGTCTAAGGTTTCTTTAAATGTCGAGATCAGGCTATCGATGTCAGCGCCTGGGTTGTAATTCAAAGTCACCGTTTGTCCCGAAAAATCGAGATTTGTTTCTGCGTAAAGAATTCTTTGAGCATTTAATCCCCACCACGCACCAGCTAAAACAATAAACGCTTCGATTGATTCTGGTGGTGCAGATACATTGTAGTTTGAAGGCGGCCAATAAGAATTAACTAATCGAGTTCCTTCTAACAAATATTCATAGAGATCTTCATTGGCGTAAGCAAAAACTAACCCTAATTTTTTTTGTAGTTTATCTATTAACATCCGAAGGGAGTTGATCAGGTGTGCGGCAGTAGTCGTTACGACATGAACTACTTGATGTTCGTGGTCTATTGGGGATGTTATTGTATCCCGTACTTGCCATAACGCACTGTATGCTCCTGCTGTACTTATCGCAGGTGTATCCACATAATAAGTAAATCCTGTTTTATCTTCGAATTCGAGAAGATCCGTCGGTCCTGATGGGCTTGGTATTGGATATGTCAAAAAAGCTGTATGTCTTGGTGTACTGTCTTGTCCTTTCACAAATAATCGCATGGAAAGTTCAACAGGTCGGACAGTGTTTTTAAAGAATAATCGAATTGGCGAATTTAAGAAAGATAAAAATTGTTGGAGTTCAGGCTCTTGCGGAGTGACAGCAGATTCAACAACGTCAAATTCCCACGATAACTCCCACTGTCGCATTTCCCCATCGACCATAACGGTTGCAATTTGGTAGCGACGGTGTGGATTAGTGAGTGGAGCTTCGCGAGGAACTACCCATCCAATTTTCCAATGCCCAGGAGCACCTGCTGGAACCGCCACACCTTGGGCAAGAATAGTCCCTGTTGGATCAAGTATTCTATACGAAGGATACGTAAGAGTGTCCAGCGGTTGGATTGGTTGTGTTTCAGCTTCATCATAAAAGAATTTCCATGTAAAAAACTCCAACTGACCTCTCGTTAAAACACGAGAAGTCTCTTGTGTCGTCGCTTGCTTACCTGGTGCTTGAGGTAATGTCATTTTTTGTCCCTACTATCAGAATGTAGTTAAACAAGTGGCTACCCACTTTATCTCTTGTCCCGGAGCACGTACCGCATATGTTCCTCATTGAATTTCATATGTAATTGTAAAACTAACAGTAACAGCGGAGCCAGTTCCTACGTTATCACCCATATTCCCTAACCCAGTAGATAGGTCAACTAGATTACAGGTTACATAGCGTTTTTGGAGCATCGTCTTTACTACAAATCCATTCTTTCATAGCAGCAACTTCAGCTTCTTTATTTTTCAGTCGTTCATGCAGTTCTTTAATATACAGAAAATGAACCTCATCCGTTTCCCAAGAGCGATTGGCAATTTTACCTATGGATAACCTGCCAGCTTCCAGAGATTCTATTTCCTTCCGTCCTGGGTAAGTGGAAAGATGTAAATTATCTTTTACATACTTGATTTCTTCCTCTAGTGTTTTTCTCTGAAAATCTTTATGCTCTTCATCTATTGTATACCCAAGAAATTCTTTCTCAAATACATAGTCATTTAAAGGGCCGGAACCATCATCATAAACCGCAGTAGCGTTGATAGTACCATTACCCATTGGTGTTAAAGTATTAAAATAGAAACCATTAGTTGCAAAAAACCATTGATAAGTTCCAGCACCACCAGGCATAATATTAATTAGCTTATTTGTCTCAGCTAATAATCGTAGTCCATCTGTGATAGTTGATAAATATCCATGAGAAGTCGCACCATTTCGATAAAAAGTAATTCTTGATTCATCTCCACTTGGAGCAACTAAATCCAAATAGGTATTTGCGGAATCACCATAAATGCGTGCTCTTTCTGTAGGTGCCTCGTCAGCACTAGGTGCTCCAGATGGGGTATAGATTCCATATCTATTAGCACCACCATCCCATTGAATATAAGCATCATTATTAGTCTGATCGTTTGTATGAAAGATAATCCTGCTGTTATTGTTATAAGCATTTCTGTCCATTTGCATAAATGTATTTCCAGAAGCTGCTTTTAGATGGAGAGTGGTATTAGGACTAATACCAACTCCAAGCTGGTAGGCGCTATTCATTATAAGACCTTGCGTACTGACTAAAGACGAATCTTGAACCCAACGTACCGTATGAGTATTCCAGTCATACCCTATAAAAGATTGTCTATCAGACGCACTTCTGCGACCTCTGAAATCAATAAAAGCATTTGCTTCATCAGATGTAGATGTAAGTCTTATCCCTGTGTTAGAGGAACCCCCTACATGTAGTTTTTCAGAAGGAGTACCTCCGACACCTAAGCTTTTATCTGTATAGACATTCCCAGAGCCTGTTAGTTTTAAGTCACCGCTTGGTGCGTTGATGACTTTGTCTACGGCATGTGCTGTAGTTGTTACAGTTAATAAAAATAGTAAAGCGAGCATTTTAAAGAGTTTCATTAGATTGCACCTATAAATTAAAAAATGTTAAGTTAGGTTTGAAGTCTCTTATCTCTATTTTATTTTCTACAGCTTTTCAATTAGTAATTCTAATTCTTTCCTCAAATTAGTAATATAATTTCGGGCTTCAGGTCCGAACCCAACTTCGGCTTGTACAGCTAAATCGTGATCAAGATTCTCTAAAATAATCTTAGCTTCTTCTTTTGTATTTGAAGGAGATAAGCCATAAGTGACAAAATCTTCGATAAGATCGCCCAGCCATGGGGGAGCATCTTTTGAGTCGCTAGTTTTCAGGTCTTGGAGTTCTTTTTCTTTTGCTTCTTGCCAGCGTACAGCATCTGTAACGTCAGCAACGATGGTGGTGATTCTTTGTGATGGCAGGACTCCTTTAGATCTCATTTTCTTAATCTCTTGATCGATAGCGTCACTGGACAGCATTCGGTCCAATTCACCTTCTGTAAAAGACACTGCTGGAGGAGATTTCTTCTTACTATCTTTTTTATTGGCTTTAGCTTTCGCATCAACTTCAGTGATTAATTTTTGTGGTGGTTGATGTAACATTTTTTCTAACCTCTTTTGTTAGTCTTGCATTTCTTCAGTTCCGGTAAGTATACGAGTATGAGCACTAGGAGAAACACCGAGGACGACTGAAAGGTCTTCAGTGGATTTCCGGTAACACTCTTGGAACTTCTTTCCAAGATTTGTGGATAATAATTTTAAATCTTCTTCAGGTATTTCTGTGTGCTTATTTTTAAATACCCCGATCTCCCCAAGCATCGATTTTATCATTTCACGACAAAAGGGCTGAAGGACTTTAGCTAGGATACTTCGATAAACAGCCTCTTTGTCTTTCAAAGTATCGGCTTGAGCTATAAGACTTCGAGCACTTTCGATAAATGCTGTCAGTGTGTAAGCGTAAGTAGCTGCTGGGCGCTCTCGGTATTGAGCTTCAGCTATGGGGATGAGGGATGTTATGGTTCGCAGAGATTCTTGAAGGACTTCTTCTGGAGATCCCACCTCAACAGACATTTGAGTAAAATTGTTAATGACGTTTACGCTATATCCGAGAGACTCGGCTATTTGTTCTGTCGTAAAGCCATCCTTTATCATTTGTATAGCTATTTGTTGTATCTCTAATGCGGTTATATTAGCATTTTTGAGTGTAGAGATTGCTTTTAGTTCATTATCATCATTAGCATCAGTCATAGTAGTATTCCCTAATACAAGCACATAAATTTACCATGTAACTTACTTGCTGCTTTTTTGTAAGCTAGTTTAGCATCAGTTTCTTTTATAAAATACCCCAATGATATACGCTTTCTATTTAATGTTAATGCAGCTCTCCAACACTGATGACGTTTACACCAGTATACTCCTTTCCATTTGGAAGTAGTCGGAGAGCCTGATACTTTCTCGGTCTTTTTGCGATTATGTTGATTTTGGGACAATGTGCATTCACGAAGATTTTCTATTTTATTATCAAAGGGATTATTGTTTACATGATCGATATATTTTGGCATATATCCTTTTTGGTGTAGAAAGATAACTCTATGTAGTAAATAGGAATTGCCATTAATTTTAATACGCATATATCTGTTGTCTTTATTCCCCGCTTTCTGTCCCACCTTAATTCTAAAATTCGGGGAATATTTATAGTATAAATTACCTTCCCTATACTCAAAAAGTCCGTGTAAAAATTCTTGTGTTAGTTGTCCTTCGTTATAAACTTCAGTAGTAGCCATAGTATCCCTTTACCAATGGAATTTTTTCTTCTTCTCTTTATCTTTGACAATGATTGGATCAGATAATCGACCTGACTCAGAATGGCGGGGTATAGTACTTTCAAATTTGACGGGCTGTTTTCTTACTGCGTTTGTCACGAGTTTCAACACCCACATTAAAGGAACAGCAGCAAGGACAGGTTTTAGGAGTTCTTTTAACGTACCAAGAAACGTTTTAAGATCCCAAACCTTCCGATATCCTTGCTGATTTGCCAAATCTAAAAAGCGATGCGTATCCATACGGAAAAATTTGTTTCGTACCTTATAGGTAACTTCCCGTTGTGTAGGTTGAACACGCACCACTTCAATCTCTGAAGAACCGGAGCGTAGTCGTAACCCCGGCAGTAGTTCTTTCAGAGTGAGTTTCGCTCCTGAGAATAATCCAGCACATACTTCTCCTCCTTCTCTTGCCGATCTCATGAGATCAAGCGGGGAGAGATGGGGATACCCTAGAGCCCGAACATGTGCTTCGGCTATGAGAAGTGCTTGAAAGGGTGTTGCTGGATTAAATAAAGCTCCACCTTCGCCATAGTTAACTATCACCACGGTACTGCTCCTGCCTTTGCGATGTTCAAACTTTAGTCGATGTACTGAACCAGCTTATTCAATTCTTCTTCACCGTAGCCATAAGCTTTGCGATAATACTCTTTCAATGCTTCTTTGTTGAAAGACTTGGCATCTTCAGCAGCCTGAACCAACCCTAAAAGATTAGTAGCATTTACAGTGACTTGCGTACCATCCTTAAATCGGATGTGCGCTCCTGTATCGCTTAGGCCAAGAATTTCACCGTTCTTGATTTTCCCACCGTGAGAGCACTTAACGAGATCGCCATTTGAATAAATGTCGGTCCCTCGTGTATTCTCAACGCGAGCAAGAGTAACATTAGACTGACCTGAGTAATTTCTAAAAGAATTGGCTTTGCTTCGTTCCTTTAGAATCTTTTCGATATCGTCTTTCTCGACTCTTTCAATATAGATACTATTGTTGTCGCTTCTCGCTACTGCCCAAGTATCGCTCATGTTTTCACCGAGGAAAACGGTATTCGCAACGATGGGCTTCATTTGGTAGCGTTTTACATCTGAGTATGGTCTTCGAATTGAAGGGATACTCACAACGCAGCTTATAGCTTGAAGCTGCTGATGGGACTTAATAGTCTCCGCGTCAACAACAAGACGTGGGCGACCATCATCTTTGGTACGATAAAGATGCGTAAGTGTAGCGATGACGTCTTCCTTGGTAGGAATACCATAAGCTTCTGGATCATATTGAACAAGAATCTTGGCAGACTTTCCGTCTTCATCAAGAACCCGATAATCAGCCACAACAAAATCCCCACGGTATGGAGTTTTCTTAGACAATTTTTGCCCTAAGCGAGATGCTAGGCGTTCAGCAATAGAGGTATACATATTTTTTCTCCCATCTCGTAACTAAAATAATTATGCCATTTTGGCATCTCTAGTCAAATTAATGACTTCCTTACTATTTAATCTTATTGACAGTTATTTCTACTAAAAAATCATTATCAGCATAATGATGTTTCACCAAAAATCCACCGAACAAGATGCAAAGTAAAAATTAATCTTGATTTTTGACCATGAGGAAATGGCAGGTTTTTTGTCATTTCTGCAAAGTCTACTTCTAAAATCTTAGTCAAGGCAAGAAGTGGAGGTGGGTATTCTTGCCAGCAGGACCAAGAGCAGTATCCATACCCAGACGGTAAAATCCCCCCTTTGGGGAACCAGAGAGGATTTTCTGCAGATCCGCAAACGCAGCATTGTCGGTAAGTGACTGGTGAGTGCTGCCGTTTAGTAAGAGAAACCGTTGTATCGTGTGTCATGATCGAGAATAGTGCCATGTAGAAGGTGCGTTTAGTTTCGACTTCATCTTCTTCTTTAAGGTCGAGAAGTAGCCTTGCGATATGTTCTCGATAATGTAAGGGGAGATTTCCAAATTCAATCTGTTCTAGTTCATCACGTTTATATGGGTTGTGGCTTGTGGCTTTGACGTAATTTAAAAAGCAACGTCGGTACGCCCTGCTGAGTGCAATATCTGCTAGATTAAAAGAACAGGATTCTACTTCACAGGGACGTTCGGGTAATAAGGGCGCTGATGCGTAAGGACAGATAAATTCTTCAGTAGCCAAGAGAAAATCTCCAAAGAGTGATATGTAGTAATGATTAATATGTATACTAATAGTAATTACTATAAATTCCAATTAAAATTTTTATATTATGGGGTAAAATTTAAAACATCTGTAGGTGTTTGAGGAGCACCGTCTTTGGTAACAGTAATTAGATCTTTTCTCATATAATCAATTAGTAATGAGAGTGTTCGTGAAGCTGAGTACGGATCTTTCGATGTTCCAAGTAGAGCAAAATCTTCGTTTTCGAAAATAAGCGGATATTGTTTAGATACAGATAGGATTTTGTTATTCGTTCCAGCATCCCCTACGCTTCCGTGCAGATGTCTATAAAAATTATAAAACATTGGTGCTTGCGTGACCGCACCGATGACCAGAGCTACATGTTTCATATCTAAACCGGAGAATAGTGGGTTTGTTTCTTTTAAGGCTATAACTACTGACATGGGATCTCCCCTTTTGTATCGCTAAGATTAATTGAAAAGATTAACTTCTTTTCCATTATTTAATCTTAG
>JAEORY010000087.1 GCA_016840645.1 Candidatus Borrarchaeota archaeon
AATTAGAAATTAATTTTCTGGGAAGAGGATGTGTAGTTCCAAGTTTCAGGATATGAGGCTTTATGTTCAAGAGATTTATACTTTCCAAAACGTGTAGATATGAAACACCGGAAGTAATGATTCCAGTGTCACCTTCACCTTCACTAATCTCGTTGAAAGGACTTGCTTCAAATTCCTCTTCGATCTTTTTTAATTTCTCAAGGGCTTCACCCTTTAATCTCCTTGCAGTAGCACTCAATGTATAATATTTGCTTTGAACGTCCTTCCAATCATTTCTTTTGAAAGGTTTTCTCTTCAGTTCATCAAGCTCTACAATTCCACTTTGATGATTTACTCGTGTTGTTGTTCTGATTAGAACCAGCATTTTGTATTTTTCGGATAAATCAAAAGTACACTTAACCATATCATATGCTTCTTGCGCAGAAGACGGTTCAAGCATGGGCACATGTGCAGCTTCACCAAAAAAACGTCCATCTTGTTCGCTTTGTGAAGAATGGGCATGTGGATCATCCGCTATTAGTAGAACTAAACCTGCATTTACGCCCGTATAGCCCAAACTAAAGAAAGAATCTGCCGCAACATTCAGTCCTACACTTTTCATAGAAGTAAATCCACGCACTCCCGCCATCGAAGCACCAGCTACTGTTTCAAGGGCAACCATTTCATTCGATGCTACTTCCATTTTTAGGTCACCTAGATAGCCAGCAAGAATATACATTGTATCTAAGATTTCACTGGTAGGAGAACCGGGATAAAATGCTGCTACTTTAACATCTTTTTCAAGAACCGCTCTTGCTATCGCTTCATTAGCCAGTAAGAAGGCTTTCTTAGGATTCGGGTCTATTAAATCATTAAAGGTCATTTGATCACCTAGTTTTTTATAATATTACTTGTATACATTCACGCATCTATCAAGAGTTATTTTTCCCGTTATTTTCGATATTTAGAATTATATAGTCACTTATTCGAGCAAATCATTGGAGTTCCAAATAAGAACCAAGAAAAAAAATCAAAAACCAATTACAAACTCATCAACGGGTGAGCATCCTTTACAGCGAACACAACCCGCTTTGTTCTTATTAGGGTTTAAACTATTTTCCTTTAAGATTTTACCTACTTCTTCATATAGGTAAACCATTCGTTCTGGAGAAGGAGGGATTGCATTTTCTAAAGGCGTTTCAGGAATTGGTCGAAGTGGAACAACAAAAGGAATTACACCAATTGATGCCATCCACTTAGTGCCATTTAAAATACTCTCATCTGATTCTCCTAAACCTACTATTACAAATGAACTCACTTGATTTTTGCCGAAAATAGCTACTGCATGCCCCCACATCTTCTCATAATATTTAAAGTCGAGTAATGCTTTGCCAGGACATATTTTTTTGAAAACGTCGGGGTCACAGGTCTCAATATGGATCCCAAGCGTATCTACTCCAGAGTCTTTTAGTTTCCCTAAATATTTTTCATCTGCGGGTTCCACTTGTGCGTGAATGGGGATATCAATTTCCTCTTTTATCCTTCTGGTCGTTTCTGAAAGAATATTTGCTCCTCGATCTGCTCCAGCCTGTGTACCAATAGTTAACGTGATATGATTTGCCCTGTTTTCCTCACGTGCAGTTTGTATTACTTCAATCAATTGTTCAGGTGATTTTCTCTTTATCGATCTCTGATGCTTAAGTGACAATTCAATACCGCAGAAATCGCATTGTAAATTATGGCGCCAATGCACGCATGTTTGATCTACTGTTGTTGCAAGACAGTCAATACCGTGAATTAATGCAATCTTCCACATAGGAATACCGTCTGAAGTTTTCATCCCATAAAACTGCGGCGTTGGCACTCCTTGTATTTCACATACTTTTTCATCGTTTTTAGAGAGATATAAAGCGTTATTTTCGCTTTGCGTGATTGAAAATGGAGAGTTCTGGACAAAGTGACCTACGACCGGTATTTGGACTAAACTCCCATTAGGGAGGACAAAATATGATCCACCTGCGGGTCCAGCTCCAGTTTTTCTTAAATGTCGTCTAGTTTGAGCTTTTGCACCGAGACAAAGTAATTCAGTTTTTAAAGTCGCATAGTTCAAACTTTATTCTACCTCTCGTTCATACATCTGCACAAGCATCCCTTTTGCCTGGTCGTAAGGTTCTCCAACTTCTTTGAATCCAAATTTCTTTACTAGTTTTTCACTAGCAGTTTGACCGATTAAAATGTTGCAATAATTGCGTTTACACCCCATCTTCTTCGCAAATTCTATAAATTGCGTGTACATAGCTCCACCCATGCCGCCCCTCCAATATTTCGGGTTTATCGACTGATGTGCTCCGAAGCATCCCTTAGGGGTAATTAGGGCTTTGTAAAGTCCAGCTAATTTGCCTTCGAATTTGATACCAAAGTAATGATATCCCTGTCTCATCTCATCAATGATTTCTTCTTTGGATAACATTCTTTTCTCCCGCCAGTCGTGCGGATATTCTGTTGCATGTGGCCAAACATCTTTGAAGAGTTGTTCGATTGCTTCTGCATCATCTTCGGTAAGTTCAATTACCTGATGAGACTCCGTTTTAGAACTCATAAGCTCTCACTTCATCTATTTGTTGTTTAGAGTTTTTGAAAATTGTTATTAATACATACAAACTAAGTCAGAAGTTGAATTTCTATCAACTCTAAAGCGTAACAGCTATAAACCATTTATAATAATATCCCGAAACTGGTTCAACAATATTGGAGGCAATTAATAATGAGTACAATTTTTGAATGCGTAAACAAGAGATTAAAAGAAGCAGAAACTTATTTAAAGGAAAGTAAAAAATCAAAACTGTTCTTAAAAATCGTACGCGCAGCTAAGATTAATGTTGTGGGTCAGGATCCTGAAGATTTAGCATCTGCCGTGATTCAGACCGACGGAAGCATCACTGTCGCTGAAGGACTTCATGAAAGCCCTCATGTCAGCATTACAGGAAAGAGCAATATTATCAAAGAGGTAGTTAATTCGGGTGATAAGGAACGTGCAAAAAAAGCTGAAAGTGATGGTAATATCAAAGTTGAATCTCATGGAGTAAAAGGAAAGCTCTTTGCTAGTAAGGTAAGGTCTGCTTTAGACCTTTAGGGTTATTTTTAGAACTGAGATTCGAGTTCTTCTTTTTTTATTCACACTAAATAAGCTTAATTAAAATCGTTTGTTATCATTGAAAGTGCATCATATCGTCTACAAAGTGATTGATATTCTTTTAACCGTTTTGTCATTTGATTATTTTCTAATACTCTTGCTAATTGAATATTAAAGATTTCTTCATTTAGAGCCTTTTCATGAATTGTAGCACAGAGACCTCGGCTTTCTAGAGAATGTGCATTTTCCATCTGCTCTGGTTGTAATTCTGGAATTAATAGACTTTTCTTTCCGAAAGTTAAAATTTCTGAAATTGTGCTAAGCCCAGCACGAGCCACAACAACATCTGCAACTTTCATTAATTCTTCCCTCATGGGATACCAGTGGAAAATCCTGAACTCATTATTTCTATAGGGCATTAGCATTGAAGAGGAGGGTGTTCCAGTAGTAATAATTATGTTTTTCTCTTTGCAACCATCGTAAAGTTTTGTGAAAAAATCAATAAGTTGATATTTGTTAGGTCCGCTTATAGCGAAATATATTGTCAGTAGATCTGGATTTAGTTCTAGTTTTTTCATTATTTCTTTTTTAGAAGGCAATTCTTGAGGATCTTTTCCTTTAATTAAACCGCAGTATTGTAGTTTTCCATTAAAATCTGCAAGTTTATTATGTCTTGCAATTGTATGTGGATGAGGGAAGTCCAAGCAGTAAATCTTTTTCGTACGATTATATAAGTAAAGAAAGAACGCGTCTACTTTCTTGTTGAAAAGAAATTTTAAATTAGGACGTAGTATTCGACCTGTCTTCCCGTATTCGAGTAACCGTTTTCCCAGTGTACCAATTCTTAATGTATTTGTAAGAAAACTTCCTTCTAGATTGTGTCTGGCAATAGTCAGTAAAGATGGAAAATCTGCATCTGAGATAATATAGTCAGGTTGCCCTTCCTTCTTTAAGATTTTTAGAATCTTTTTGTAGCCCTTGATAATACGATGAACGATTGGTGCACCATTTAAAGCTGACATTGACCAATTGGGTTCTGGGCCTGTGGTATACCACTCATAGTTAGGAATATCATAAACTTTGTACCCGTTTAATTCGATAAAATCGGCGGCTGCCCCAAAGGATGAAAAAATAACATCGTGTCCATGAGAAGTCAATGTTTCAGCAAGTTTTACTGATCTTCCTGCGTGACCCAGCCCTATTCCGCATACACCTATTAGAAATTTCATTTGAAAATACCGTCGGATTGCCTGTTTATTTTAATTAAAAATTACCAGTTCTGCGGAGTGTGTTATTGCACTCTTAGAGACTATTAAAATGTTACCATTCACACAATCAATATATATTATTATTAAAACCCTTCTCATTCTGTTTATCTACTTAGAATCTCAGTTGAGTTGCTTTTTTCCTAAAAAGAAACGCAATGAACAAAATAGCTGATTTCGGTTTACATAACTACTTAATAGACTATACACCGCTTTAGTTAAACTTAATAATATCATACGGTTAAGTTTTTCCTAAAAGGACGTGAATACAATTTCGCAAACTGATGATTCTCAAATCCAAACAACAACTCGCAAAATACTAGCCCGTTATTTAATTCCTGTGATTATTCTTCTAATAATTTTGGGTTTTTTAATGCTAAGATACAATTTCTATTCTTATTGGGTACAAATTTCAACTACCTATCCACTCCTAGCACAGTTGTTAGAAATAGCAATTATATGGCTAGTTGCAGTATATGCAGTAAGAATAAGCCTAACCATTTACGACAAAGTGATACACTGGGTAGCTGATATTCCTAAAAGATTAAATATGCTCTTTAAAAGATTAATTAGATATTTTATTTATATCATCGCTTTCGTATTAACTCTAGGTGTGTTTGGGCTTATCACAGCCGTTCAAGGGATATTAGTAGGTGCTGGTTTTGCTGGAATTGTATTAGGACTTGCTGCCCAGCAAACGGTCGCTAATATTTTCGCAGGCGTTAGTATTATCTTTGATAAAGCATTCAAGATCGGCGACTGGATCCATTTGAAAAAAGGTGACATAGTAGGACAAGTTAAGGCGATTAATCTGCGATCTACAACTCTTATCGCCCCTGAAAACACTCTAATCAGTTTGCCTAATTCAATGGTAGCCGGTGATGCGATAATTAATTATTCAACGCATCGGCTAAGAAGGCTTTTCCACAAGATAGGTATAGCTTATGAGTCAGATATATCGCAAGCAATAAAAATTATACGAGCCGTACTAAAGAACGATCCAGCTTCAGCCAAAGCAGGAATATCAGGGCAGGGCTATTTTGCTCCGATAGAAATTCTTATAACAAAATTAGGCGACTTTGCAGTTAATATGGAAGCTAGGGTTTTTGTGGATACAACAAAAGCGGGCGGAGTCTTTGAAACAGAGAGTAGAATGCTGAACAACATTAAAATCGCATTGACCGAAGCCGGTATAGACATCCCATATCCAACACAGTCCATACGCTTGAAAAAAGAGTAAAATGAATCAAGAAAAACCATATTTATTTAAGAAAAACTGGTGAGACGATCATATATTCTACAGAAGAGATTAGGGCAACTAAACATGTTAGGTCTGGAAAAACTCCATATTGAGCCTCTAGGAGCGGATTCTCTAGGCACACGATCATTTTGTTTTTATGTTAAAACACCAGATTTAGCAATCTTGATAGATCCAAGTGTGGCGCTTGCACCTCGACGTGACAGACTTCCCCCTCATATTAAAGAACTAGCTGCAGCGAAGTTAACTAGAGAACTCATACAAGAAAGAGCTAAAAAATGCGATGTATTAACGATTTCACATTTTCACTTTGATCATTATACCACTTCTCTCTCACAGGTCTATCAATGGACAAATGAAACTATTGCTAAGCAATTATATTCGGGAAAAATAATCTTAGCCAAAGATCGATCAAACAGAAGCTTCATCAATTACTCTCAAAAAAGACGTTCATATTACCTCTATAAGCGTGAAGATTGCGAAATTCGTCCTGCAGATAGTCAGTCATTTCAGTTTAAGCAAACAACTATTCGTTGTTCTGAGCCTGTCTGGCATGGACCAGAAGGCAGTCGCTTTGGCTGGGTAATAATGACAACCATCGAATATAATGATGAAAAAATTCTCCACGCTTCAGATGTACAAGGACCAATGTCTGAATATACCTTATCACTAATAGAAGAGGAAAAACCTAACTTACTTTTAATTGGTGGCCCGCCTACTTATTTACGACAAGTACCGAAAGAGGATTTAACCAGTGGGATAGCGAACCTCAAGAAACTAGCTTCGCTGATTGATGTGATTATAGTAGATCATCATTTGCTTCGTGATGTAAAGTGGAAAAAACATCTTGAAGACGTCTATAAGACTGCCAAGAAGAATGGTAACTATATTTATTGCGTAGCTGAATTTATGGGACTTTCACCTCTGCTCCTTGAAGTTCAAAGAAAAGAGTTATACCAAGAAATTCCCTTGAATGCAAATTTTCACAACAGACTATTTAAAATGGATTCTGAGATCCTTGCGATGATAGAATCTGAAAAAAAGGTCTTGAAAGAGAAATTATCCTCCTAATTTTGTTTTCTTTTTAGGAAACTGAGATGTATGAACAACAGATTAAGTGAAAGAAATCTTTTAATGACTTTTCATCAATTTGTTTGAACCAAAGCATTTCTATAGAACAAGTACCTGATTAAATACCAAATTTACGGGATATGTGATCATATGAGAAGCGAAGATGAATTGCTTGAAAAATATGAAGAACAGAAAAAGCGAGCTGAATCAGATGCCACCGGAGTTTCCGCTCAAGGCGTCATAGGTCAAAGTCTTAGAAACGTAGGTCTCTCGATCTTACAATGGGTTTTATTTGAAAAGCCCAAAGAAGAAGAAGTCTTCGCAGAATATATTCGTGAAATAGAAAGTCGTGTTAAATTCGAAAAAGGTATGCGAGCTGGGTCAATACCATTCCTTGAGAGGAACTTAAGAACTGCTTGGCTAGGATGGATTCTCGGAATTCCTGATGACGAAATAAAACAGCATCAAATGCGCCATTCGTTGGTCTAATATTGACCTCTTAATGCTGATGAGAAAGGCTATAAAAAGTTTTATTCGACGAAATATTGACTTTACCTTAAAGGCGATTTATTCATCGGAAACCATTGCAAGTTCTTCTTGAGCAACCTTGGCAATCTCTTCGGAGAGTTCTTCTACTGATTGATGTGCATAGTAAGTGTCGTATAAGGCTCTATATTTACCTCCAAGACGTAATAGTTCTTCGTGGGTACCTCGCTCAATGAGTTCTCCATGATCAAAAACGAACACACGTGATGCATTTGCGATTGTTGTGAGCCGATGGGCAATAACTACAGTAGTTCTGTCTGCAAATAACTTTTCTTGTGCGGCTTGAACTAGTGACTCCGAGTAAGCGTCCAGTCGACTGGTAGCTTCATCAAGAATAAGGATCATGGGATCGGCTAACATTGTCCGAGCAATAGCAATCATTTGAACTTGACCTGCACTGAGATTTTTGCCACCTTCAGCAACAATTGTATCATACCCATTTGATAAAACTTCAATGAACTCATGAGCTCCGATAAGCTTGCAGAGATCAACAATCTCTTGGTCATTGGCAGATTGTCTTCCATATCGAATATTCTCTAAGACATTAGCGTCAAACAGATAAGGTTCTTGCGCAATAAGGGCAATTGTGTCATGTAGGGATTCAAGCGTCACATCCCTAATGTCTTGATCACCAATTAGTATTCGACCTTCTTGAGGATCATAAAACCGATTGATAAGAGCTGCAACTGTCGTTTTACCAGCCCCAGTGTGCCCTACCATCGCAACTGTTTCACCAGGGGCGATCTTGAAATTTATTTTCTTTAGAACATTAGTTCCTTCTACATACGCAAATGATAGATTTTCAAAAGTGATGCCGTCACTAGTCTCTTTTAAAGAAACTGCATTTGGAGAGTTTAGTATCGTTGGTTGTACTTCAAGAACGTCTAAAATACGATCCATGCTCGCTAATGACGCTTGAAACTGAGTCGCCATCCAGCTAAGGCCGAGCAGCGGCCAAAGGAATCGTTGTACAAGAATTACTCCAAGAAATACTTCACCCAGTGTTAAAACAGGGGCTGTACCAATTGCTAAGCTACCGCCAACAAATAAAAGGGCTGCAATTCCAATGATTCCCATTGCTCTTATTAAAGGCTGCATAAGCGTCATCAAAATCATGAAGCGTAATCCGTGGCGATATGCCTTTTGATTAAGTTGTTTCATTTTTGCTGCTGTTTCCTCCTCTCGGTTGAAGGCTTTGGCAACGTGAATCCCACTCAGATCCTCAGCGATTTGTCCTGAAACCATACCATAGGCTCGTTGCGAGGCTAACATTATTCTTTGTCCAACTGTTCCAAATAACACCACAACAAAGACCACGGCAGGAGTTACGGCAAGTGCTGTCAAGGCAATTAGGGGGTTCGTCAACCACATTATTACGAAAGTTATAACCAATAAAAGAATCTGACTTGAAAAATCGATTGTTGTCTGCACCCCAGTTCCAAGGTCGTCGATATCAGAAGTCACTCGCGCTGTTACGTTCCCACTCTGTTCGGACTTAAGGTAGGATAAATCAGTACGCACCAGATGGTTATATAAATCCTGTTGAATCGTCTGAACGAAACCAGCTCGTGCTCCTGAAAGAATCCAAGTGTTGATAGAGTTAAGTAACCAGCTAGCGAGCCTGAGTCCAACATAAATACCACCTAAGATGAGAACTCCTGTGATTGTGCTGCCAGGAGTAAGAACCAGATCGATTCCCCGTGCCAGAACCAATGGATCAATCGCCTGAAATATAGTTGAAACTAAGGCAAGCACAGCTCCGATGGCAATGATTCCTTTGAAGCGACCCAAGTACTCAAGCATTTTGAAGAAGAGAACATATATCGGTCGGCTTCTTTTCTCAGTCTGTCCAAAGTGTCTTTGATGTCTAGACATCATGTCACACCTCCCGTTTCGGTCACTCCTCTGGCATACTGTAATGCTCCAGGCAACCTTTCAAAGATGCGACGGTAGTGTTCAGAAGTTCTGAGAAGTTCTGAGTGGCTACCCACGCCCACGAGACTGCCCTTGTCGATTACAACTACTATGTCTGATTCAATTAGTGTTCTGAGTCTCTGAGTGACCGTAATACTCGTTCTATCTTGCATCACTTCATCTAACGCCTTTCGCAACGAATACTCAGTTTGCGCGTCAATTGCAGATACGGAATCGTCAAGTAGGAGAAGCTTTGGATCATGTAAAATCGTTCTAGCAATAGCCAGTCTCTGTCTTTGCCCACCACTCAACGTCATTCCTCGTTCCCCTATTCTAGCATCATATCCATCAGGCATTACCGAGATAAATTCATGAGCTTGTGCCCGTTTGGCTGCTTCAATCACTTCTTTATCACTTGCAAGCATATTTCCAAAGGCTATATTATCCCTGATGCTCATCCTGAATAAGAAAATGTCTTGTTCAACTAACCCAACAGCTTTCCTGACTTTTCTCGTATGAATAGTCCTAAGATCAATGCCATCGATTAGAACACGACCTTCTGTAGGATCATATAATCTCAATAGCAACTTCAGAATCGTGCTTTTTCCTCCCCCAGGTCCACCAATAAGGGCGACTCTTGAGCCCCCAGGTATCCTGAGATTCAGATTCTTTAACACGTAACTGCTATTCTTACCATTATTGTTTGCATAACCAAAGTTTACGTTTTCAAATACAATATCTCCAGCCCAGTTTACAGTTAGACGGGGTTCTTCGGGTTCTTTCATCGGATCCTTCCAGTTTAAAATATTAACGATTCTTTGGGCGTTTACGTAGCCGCCTCTAATTTCAAGCAGGAATCTTGGCAATATCCAGCCAGCAGCATCAAGTGCAATTAAAAGTCCTACTGCTTGAACAAGTGTACCTACAGAAAAAATACCATTTAATACCATAAAAGAGCCATAAATAAAACATAACCCAGTAACAGCAGTCATTATGAGAGCAGGGCGGTAGAAAGCAGTCAAACGCCCCTCGCGTGTTTGGATATGTTGATACTCTGTTGAAACCTTGCTAAACTTCTCATTCTCGTATTTTTCTGCGCCAAAAGCTCTCACAACTTCAATTCCTCGAAAGACTTCTTGCGATGTGGCAGTTAATCGTTCGTTCTGTTGAGAACGAGCACGTCTAACAGGTTCAACTGTGATTGCATATCGGTATGCAAAAAAGATGTAAAGTGGTATCCCAATCACTGCAATAATTCCGAGCATTAAATCGATTATCCAAAGGAATACAACGGTAATGGCGAAGGAACCTAGTACAGAGATAATGGTTCGTAACGCCGGATTTAATGAGAACCGTATCCAGCGAATATCCTGCATAGAAACTGCAAGTAACATCTTACTATCAACTTGATCATGAAATGTCATGCTATTGTCACTAACAACCTCAAAAAATTCTTGTCGAGCATCACGCTCCCATCGAAGAACCATAACAGCGAAAGCATAACCCACTGCGAAGATCGTTGCGAATAGACCTCCAGCGATTCCAAGAATCATGAACACAAACATCATAAAACGGGGCGTTAATTGATTGGATAATGCTAATTCATCAATTGCTTGGCCTAAGATGATTATTGGATATGCTTGAAGAAGTGAAGCGAGAAGTGCAAGCCCAATGGATACTATTGTTACACCAGGATATCGCAGAAGGGCCGATAACTGATAAGATAATGCACTTTTGTACTGTCCTTTTACCATTATATCCACTCTAACCGTTTAAAATCTTTATGAGTTGCATAGATGGGACAAATGAATACTACAAACATACTTTGATTAGGCATCTCATTGTCATAAATAAATCATTTGAAATTGACATTTCAATGAAAGAATGTGACCAACATGACACCTGATTTGATTTAAGTAATTTGTTTATTTCCATTTTGTGAACAATACACCAATGCTTAATTGCTCAAGATATATCAATATAATTTATATATGAGTTAAGGGGATATTACAGGACAGTTTTAGCTTATTACCCGAAATAGAGAATTATTCGATATGCGCCTTTGATTTACACAACTATAAGGCAGCTCAGTAAGATCTAGAGGGGGGATTTAAATGAGCACTAAAAAAAGAAAACCATTTTAATACTAATAAGTTTACTTTTACTTCTATCGTCGATCTATTTATTTCCGAATCCAACGATAGCCCAAGAAACTGTTATTTCTTCGTTTACTTCTCCAGGGACTGATCCACATGGATTAGCGTGGGATGGAGACTACCTGTGGAATGCTGATAACGATGATGACAAGCTTTACAAGCTAAATCCGTCTACTGGCGCGGTCGTCGACTCCTTCTCTTCTCCAGGAACCAATC
>JAEORY010000088.1 GCA_016840645.1 Candidatus Borrarchaeota archaeon
GAACCATCATCTAGCCAAGTCAATAAGTGATGCCGGCTGGGGACAACTTATGTGCTTTACCGAGTACAAAGCGGAGGAAGCTGGTACTCTGGTAGAGTATGTGAGTGCCTATAACACCACACAACTGTGTAGTGGGTGTGGGAAGCGTGTGCCGAAAACACTGGCAACCCGTATCCACAACTGCCCTTACTGTGGATTGGTGTTAGCACGAGATCATAACTCGGCCATCACAATTTTACAACGATCCCGCTACTATGGAGAATCACAATTATCATCAACATCATCAGGGCAGGGACTGCCCGTTGAGCCTGTTTGACATATCCCGTTGGGGAATGGATGACTCAGGAAGCCATCCTACTCGTAGGGTTGTAGTTCACTTAAATTTTCATTAAATCAAAAAGAGAATAAGAAAAAAAGACAGTAGTTTTTTGTGTTGTTTTCAATCTTGCGATGTATCCGTTTCTTCACCACAATAGGGACAGAACTGATAAGAATTCAAGAGACTAGAGCCACACTTTCTACAAAAACTTACCGTTTTTCTTCGAGTTTGTGATAAGCCTATCAAGGCAGATATTAAAAAGAATATTCCTCCGATGAGACTTACAAAGGGTCCTGGACCGATGAATGGTGCGTAATAATAGTAGTAATCATAATACATGAAGAACATTGCCAGAATCGACCCTACATTGTAAAAGATCATTAAACTACTGACTGACAGAAATCCTGGGCGTCGTTTTGTTTCCGTAAAGAGTGCGTATGCAGCGATCAGTGTCGCTATTGAGGTTTGCCATCCAGCGCCTGTGATTCCTAATTCATAAATTGTATAATATGGGTAAATACACGACGCTGTTACAGCATATATTTGTTCTCTGAGAGCATAGTAAGGTGTCTGCCAGATCATCCAAGGCAGGAAAAGCCCAATCACCGTTATACAGAGACCTATTAAACCAATTGATCTGTCTGAAATACGAAATACGAATTGATGATCCATATGATTGTCCACCATTAGGTTTGATTGCCCCGCTCTGGGGTGCTATTGATGAAATACCTCTGTTAAGTAATGTATATACTTGTGCGATGATGAACAAATCTGCATACACAGCTTATACAGCATAAAGAAACACGAGAAGTTTCAATTTCAAAAAACCACGAGTTAGAACAATTATTTGATCTTATATGATTCTATAGAAATATATTCTATATTTGTGTAATAAATCACACATCAAAAATAGAGAAATAGTCTCGAAAATGTGAAATGATGATACCGAGCTTATGATTTTTCTTGGAAATACTTATGAATACCTTGTGCCGCTCTTTTTCCGTCGGCTAATGCTTCTACAACTACCGAAGCACCATTGACTACATCTCCTCCTGCAAACACACCTGGTCGTGACGTGGCACCGAATTCATCAACAGGGATGGTACCCCATTCGCTAAGATTTAGACTGTTCAGCCAATCGATATCCGTACCCCGTCCAATTGCTGGCATAAACACATCTGTTTCAATTAAAAATTCAGAGTGTTCAATTGGAATTGGACGTCGTCGTCCGCGTTCATCAGCTTCCACAAGTTTCATGCGAATGCATTCGACCATTTCAAGTTTATCTTCTCCAATGAGCTTCAAGGGTGCGGCGAGGAAAAATAAAAGGACACCTTCAGCTTCTGCATCACTAATTTCGTGACTATGACCCGGCATTTGTTGCCTCCTTCTTCGATAAACAATAGATACTTGTTTTGCACCAAGACGTAGCGATGTTCTTGCGGAATCGAGTGCAGTATTTCCTCCTCCGACTATCACTACCTTTTTACCGGTAAAATCAATATACTTTCCAAGATTTACGTCTTTCAAGAAATCTTCGCCGGGATATACACCAAGCAAATCTTCGCCTGGAAGTCCTAGACTTTTAGACGTAGGGGCGCCCACACCGATAAAAATGGCGTCGTAGCCTTCTGCAAAAAGATTATCGATATTTTTAATACGCGTATTTGTCCGTACCTCAATGCCGAGACTCAAGATGTTGTTAATCTCCTTCAGGAGCACGCTTTTTGGTAAGCGATAATCGGGGACCGCCCACCTTAACATGCCCCCAAGAACCTCAAGCTCCTCAAAGATTGTTATATTATAGCCTAACCCTGCGAGATCAAATGCAACTTGTAAGCCTGCAGGTCCTGAGCCAATAACAGCAACTCGTTGTTTTTTCTTTTCTACTCCACTAATGAATTCGCGGAAGATATCACGTGTAGTATAGGCGAGATGTTTTTCCTGTTCATACATATAGTCCGCAACGAATCGCTTAAGTCGACATATAGAAATAGGTTCACCCCTATGACCTAATACGCATAAGTCCTCACAAGGATGATGACATACACGCCCCAGAGTCGCGGGTATTGGGGAAGTTGTGAGGATTAAGCGATATGCCTCTTCAAACTGCCCGCTAGCTATTAATCCCAAATAGCCACGAGCATCTACATCCTCACGATATGAAGAAACGGGCATACCTATTGGACAGCCAGTTTCGCAAAATGGCTTCGGGCATTGAACGCAACGGCTTGCTTCTTCGATGGCTTCTTCTTTTAGATATCCTTTTATAACTTCGGCAAAGCTCTCAATACGTTCTTCAGGTGATAGCTTTTCTATATCGATACGCGTTGTTTCATATTTTTTCTTTAGCGTCCGAACTCTTGGATATTTTACTACTTCCGCGAAGTCCATCATTTTTAAGCTTTCGACAAATGTATTGACTTCTTTGGCACCTCTCCCTTTAATTTTCATTAAAACATCGTAAGGTCCCTGAATGATAGAAAGTTCATCAACCATATCTAAATTGCTTAAGTCTTCGAGAACTTCCTCACTTGTATCAGGGCAGAGTTTAGCGAGAACATATGCGAGTATCGTCAAGAATGATCACCATTTTGCATTTTCTTGATTTAGGTAGAAAAATAAAGCCCTTGAGTTAATAGATGAGCGATATCTACTATTATAATCTGATTATAGGATTCTTGTAAGCCTAAACGCCTTTGGGTATTTAAATGTTTAAAAATTTTTTATAACTTAGTATATTTGCAATGTCCTGTTGCTGAAAATTAAATTATACAAAATAAAATGTTATGAGATAAATCCTTCACTAAGAACCCATATAAACACTCAAGTTACAATATGTTTAGAGAATGTCCTTTATTATCCGAAAAGGTTGATCAAGATGACAAAAAGCCTCCAAGATTATCTTAACACTCTTAAAACAACATGGAACAAACTTCGTACCAAAATCGAAGAGATTAAGAGTGCTATGGAATCAGAAACATCAACACCGCAAAACCTCTCTTCAATCAATCAAGAATTGAATGCACATCTTGAATACTTGAATAATACGACCCAGTTGTTGCAGACTCTTATTGAATATACTAAAACTCTTGAAAAAAGGATATCTATTTTAGAAGAAAGATTGAAGTAATTATCACACATTAATTTAAATAAGATAAAAAACGGAGTTAACGCTCTACTTCTTCTACGTCTTTCCACCATTGTTTATTTTCGCCTTTTTTTGCGCGTTTTTGCCAATTCTTTGTTTTTGGCTCATTTTTAATGATTTCTAGAATGGTGTTAACTTTGTTCAATACGTCAGTCATATCTTCCTGGCTAATTAATTCTTCCTTCCAATATTTCTCTGAAAATTTTTTAACCTTGTCAAGGTTTTCAGTTGCGTCTTTCCAGAACCCCCAATCGTTAGCCAACACTTCTGCGATATATTTGATATTCATTAGATTGGTTTCATCCGTATTATCAGTTTCAATAAGGTCATGTGCTCTCAACAATATGATGAGATCTTTAATATCCTTCTCATTGATTCGATGGATTTGTGTTTTTTGTAGGACTATATCCGCAAGTGGGATTGTTGGTGAGTCAAGATGAAGACGACCCTTTTCAGGATCCTTGCCAAAATGAACATCGTGCGAAAACGCAAGTTTATCAAAAAACACATCTACATGATAGGCATTATTTTTTTCATAGTAAATCAAACGTCCTCGATCCCGCAAGTACTGGAGCATCATGCGGTCAACAATAAATCCTAAATCGTTTTCAAGGACTTTCCTGAGGCTTTTTAGTTGTTTTTTGTAAGCAACGAAATCAATATCTGTGAATTTCTTATCTGCATCTAAACCAAGACGACTCAATTTATCATATAGATCCATGAACTCTGTATCTTGAATGTGCATTCGTATTGCCATAGCCCCTAGAAGCCTTAAGTATACATCTTGCTTTTCAGCGGCTTCAATTATATCTAGAGCATGTTTAAACATTTCATCGTCATCTAGCGTTGCTCGAACCATATTGTTCACCATAATAGTTTACGAATCACCCAGAGGTAAACATGAAATCTTTTACTCCCTTTTTTATATCAAGATCTACAAGTAAACCCCGTAGTATGCCTTCAGTATATTCGCTGCCAGGATTGTAACATTTTGTTTTACCAATTTCGAAATATCCCTTAGATTCGTGAATGTGACCGTGAAGCCCTAACAGCGGTTGATATTTCTCAATTGCTTCCCTTACTGCTTTACTTCCAACTGGAGCAGAAATTGTACCGCCTCCTGGAGCAAGTTTTGGTTTTAGGTTCTCATCCAACTCGGGTGCCTCGTCGATACCAGTTCCGAAGGGTGGGACGTGAATATTGAAAATACATTTTTTTATGTCGTTTACTTGACTCACTAATTCTTCAATATGCTTTGCTAATTCATCTTCAGGGACATCACGAGGACACTCCCATGGTGTCATATTGCTTTTTCCAGTAGAAAGCATCTCGTGTTCAAGTTCATCAATCATTACTACTTTTTCATCTGGATGTATGACAACATCTGAACTACCTAGAACCTGATCAATGTCAAGGATGTCATCATTTCCTGCAGAAATAAAGCACTTAACTTCTGAACCTCTTAATCTTTCTTCTGCCATTTTCATCCATCGGTTCATTGACTCAAGCATCAGTTCCTTAAACAACTGTTCCAATTTTTCTGGCTTGGCATTTAGTTCTTCAACTTCTTGCTTGTTTGTACGGTGAGGATAAAAACCAGCAGCGCGAACCCTGTTTTCAACTTCTTCAAGTTCATCATTGTTTGATGCAGTATGAGATGACCCCGCGAAAACCGTCTTCCACGCACCATTACCTTGATCAACAATGGGGACTACCATTTTTCCTGTTATATCGCCACCCATAATCAATACATCGCTCTTATAAAATTCGCCGGCTTTAATAAATTTCTTAAAGCATCTTTCTGATCCATGGATGTCTGTAGCAAAAAAAATCCGCGTTTTCTTTTTCTTCTTGCCCATTTTCCTTTTACTCCTTATTGAAGGTTGATGATTCTGCTTCTTTGAATGTTGTGACTCAAAGACAGCAGTATGTATTATAATAAAAAGATTACTCTTTTTTGCAATTGTTTTTAGTCTAAAGAAAATGCTAGCTATTTCCTAAAAAGAAATAATGTTCATTTTCAATCGTCGAGTGATTGAATGTATTTCATTCTCTTTTTAAAAATCTTGATGTTTACAATCCTCACATTTTATCATTGATATTGATGTCAATATAAATAAGTGAACTACCACCTAAAAGTAGGGTGGCTTCCTGAATCATCCATTCCCCAACGAGACATGTCAAACAGGCTCGACGGACAGTTCCTGCCCTGATGATGATGATAGTGATGCTACATAGTAGCGTGATCGGTGTAAAATCGTGATGGCAGAGTTATGATCTCGTGCTACATCAAGACCACAGTAAGGGCAGTTGTGGATGCGGGTTGCTAATGCTTTCGGCACAACCCTCCCACACCTACTACACAGTTGTGTGGTATTATAGGCACTCACATATTCTACCAAAGTACCAGCTTCCTCCGCTTTGTACTCCGTAAAACACATCAGTTGTCCCCAGCCTGCGTCACTAATTGACTTGGCTAGATGATGGTTCTTCACCATGTTGGTGATCTTGAGATTCTCATACACTATTAGGTCATAAGCATCGACCAATGTTCGACTAAGCTTGTGATGAAAGTCCTTCCGTTGGTTACGTATCTTCCGGTGTAACTGTGCTACCTTCCTGTTCTGCTTGTGACGGTTTTTTGACCCGTTCTGCTTCCTAGCTTTTCGTCTCTGTTCTTTGGCTACTTTCTTCTCCGAGTGTCTCAACCAGCGAGGGTTAGCTATGGTAGCTCCGTTATTAAACGTCAGTAAACTCTTCAGCCCGACATCCACCCCTATCGCCTTCTGTAGCTTTCTCTGAATTTGAGGTTTGGGGTCGGGAAGTGCTACTGCAAAACAGGCATACCAGTGGTCGACATCGCGTTTGATGGTACAGGTCTTGATCACTCCTTCAGAGGGGATAGGGCGGTGTAGTGTAATGTTGATACTTCCAATTTTCGAGAGCCGGAGTTTCTTCTTGTGGTAATCGAGGGAGAACCCACTTTGCGGGTAAGTGAAGGAATCATACCGATATGTCCCTTTAAATCGTGGGTAGCCCGCCTTTTCCCCCTTCTTAAGACGCCGAAAAAAGTTGCTGAAGGTCGTATCCAGTCTTCTGAGCGTATCTTGGAGCACCTGAGAATGCACCGCCTTCAAACCCGGGTTGGTCTTTTTAGCGACTTGTAGTTGGGTGGCTTGCTCATAGTAGGTAATTGATTGTTGGTGAGTGTGCCAAGCGTCTTTTCGCTCGGCAAGAGCATTATTATACAACACACGACAGGTAGTAAGCCATTGCGTTAACGTAGTCTGTTGGTGTGTGGTTGGATACAAGCGAAATTGATACGTCCGTGTCATCATACGTATCCCTGTGGTCCCCTGAAATTCATGTCACGAGAGTTACTATACGCAAAAACCTATTTAAAGCTGGGGGACACTACTGTGAAAGTGAAAAACGTAACACACGCAATTCATCCCTCCAACAAGTTGGGGGGTCTTCTTGCGGAGAGTACTATAAAACACAGTTAATTATCATTTTTAAAGGAAAGATTAGAAACGCAGTTAATGAGGTCAAAAACGTGACGTGGATTGAAGAAAAAGAACTTCTTGGAAAAGAAATAATGGAATTATTATATGAGAAACGACTTATCAGGACATGGTACAGAGATATGCCGCAAGGGTGGACATTGGTCTCAGGGATATGGAGCCCCTTCTACATTCAATTACGTCCTTTGTGCTCTTTTCCTGGCCTTCTTAAGAAAGTTGGAACTGCAATAGGAAAAATGATTCGACAAGAAATTCCAGAAACTACTAAAGTTATAGGGGTTGCAATGGCAGGAATACCTATCGCAATAGCAATAGCGCTCGTTGAAGGCATTCCAGCTACTTTTACACGAAAATTAGAAGGTGTTAGAACTTTAAATGACCTCCAAACAGTAATAACGCAATATGGTGAGCATGCGCTATTAGAGGGCGAACTGACGGATAGTGATAGACTTGTTATTGTAGATGATTTAGTAACACAATTTGATAGCAAACTTATCGGCATTCAACAAGTAAAGTTTGAAGTAGAACGAAGAGGGTTAAGAGACATCAACGTTAATGCAGTTGTTGTTCTACTTGATAGAGAACAAGGTGCGTCTGACATTGCTAAACAACATGGTATTGCTCTTCATTCACTGATTCCATTTAAATCGAAGGGGATTGGCTGGTTGGCAGATAAAATGTCTACTACAGAACTTACCGTTATTGAAGATTATTTAGAGAATCCTGAGAAGTACCAAAACGTTGAACTGCAAAAAGATCTACGAAACAAAGCAGAAAAACACTAAGCTTCAAAGAAATAAGATGGAAATCTCAAAGAATCAACTATAAAGATCCTGTAAGATATGCTTTCTTAAAGGATATTTACTTTGTTGAATTTCGGGCATTTGTCTTTTGAAATTGTTAATCTGTTCCTCTGAAAGAGTAGGCTCAATTTTTGCTAGTGCTTCGAGAAAATCGTTCATAGAAATACTTATTCTTCCTTTTGCTTGTCTTGTGAATGAAAAGCGTAACGCTTCCCTGCATAATTTTTCAAGATCTGCTCCAGTGAAGTATTTAGTTCGTTTAGCTAGTTCTACAAAATCAACATTTTTTTCAAGATTAAGTCTTTTTGTCTTGATCTCCAGTATCTCTTTTCGAGCGTCAACATTAGGAGCTGGTACTGGCAAAATATATTCAATCCTATTAAGGTTTTTAAGTACCTCAGGGATACCGGCTAGATCAATCGTTTCGCATAGTACTATGAGTGGGGCTTCTTTTGGTATTTTTTCTAGTTCAGCTGCTATAAACATTGCAACATCTTGTGTAGCGATTGATTTAGTTGATTCTAAATCATCAAGAGCAACGATGCTGGGTGCTACTTTTTCAGCGTCACGAAGCATATCGCTGAATTTGTTGAACCCACCGGCGATCCTTAATTCAAGTGCTGAAAACTTAAAGAAGTTTACATTCGCATCTCTAACAGCCGCTTTGATCAATACAGTCTTTCCACAACCTGGTGGGCCAAATAAAATCACACCACCTCCTGATGAGAGTCCAGAAGTTCGGACAGTGTCGAAATGCTGAACCAGAAAACCTACATAACCCTTTAGGAACTCCTTAACTTCTGATAAGCCGCCTATTTCGTCAAATGTGACATCTTCCCAGACCTTTTGCTTGCTTATGGAGATCAATTGTCTTTCAAATCGTTCCTGTGCTTCTTCATATAGTCGAATGTCTTCTTGTGACAAACCCGCTTTCGTAACTGCAAGTTGTGAAAGAAAATCTTCCATCTTCACTTCTCTGAAGCCTGATTTTAAAGCTTCTAAAGCAACTTTTCTTCTGGTTTGATTGCAAATATACTCAATTTCCGCGCCCGTGTATTTTTCGGTCTTTAATGCCAAAAAATCGAAATCTACATCTTTAGCTAAAGGTATACCTCTCGCATGTACTTCAAAGATTGCTTTCCGTGCCTTTAAGTCAGGAGGTCCTATTCCAATCCTTTCATCAAAACGTCCTGGTCTTAGAAAAGCAGGATCTATATCTTGAGGTCTGTTAGTTGCGCCTATAACTAATACACGATCTTCTGGCTTTAATTCGCTCAGTTCGGTAAGCAGTGTAGAGACTGCTGTTTTATGACCTGAAAAACCCGTCCCTATTGCTTCTCTTCGCACAAAAAGACCTTCTAACTCGTCAAAAAACAGAATTGTAGGTGGATTTCTTCGTGCCTGAACGAATAAGTCATGGATTTGTTTCTCTGTTTCGCCATAGAACTTGCTCATCATTATACCCGCTGAAATGATCTTAAAGTTGGCATCGGTTTCAGCTGCTAAAACCTTTGAAAGGTAACTCTTACCGCAACCAGGAGGACCATATAAGAGTAAACCTTTCGGTGGCTTGAGACCGTATCTTTCCAACAATTCTTCTGACTCAAGGATCTTAACAAGGTTTTTCATATACTCTTTTACGTCTGCGTAACCCCCAATATCTTTCCAACTCAGTAGTTTTTCCTTTTCAGTAATCTTCTTCTTTGGAGCATATTTTCGCCTGCCAAATCTTTCTTGTGCTTCATTAAACAGCCTAACATCGTCTTCAGTTAATCCCGGCTTGGATTGAATGATCTGCTGGACGAAGTCTTCCATCTTTATTTTTCTAAACCCTGATTTCAAAGCTTCTTTAGCAACAGCTTTTCGTGCCGTATCACAAATAAATGCAATTTCGGCTCCTGTAAACATCTTCGTTTTCTCTGCTAACATATCAAGGTCAATGGCATCAGTTAATGGCATATCCTTCGTATGAACTTTGAAAATCGCCTTCCTTGCTTCAAGATCTGGAAGTCCTATGCCAATCAATTCATCAAATCGTCCAGGACGTAAAAACGCCATGTCCACGTCTTGTGGTCTATTGGTAGCACCAATAACAATAACCCTATCTTCTGGGGTTAAGTTCGAGAGTTCTTGAAGGAAAACAGAAACGATTCTACTGTGAACTGGGGATGCTTCACCTCTTGTCTTAAATAATCCCTCTAATTCATCGAAGAAAATAATGCTTGGTGGATCAACTTTAGCTGTCGCAAATAACTCAGTAATATTTTGCTCTGCTTCTCCATACCATTTTGACAAAAGTGAGCCCGCACTTACACTATGAAAATTCGCTTTCGTGATAGAAGCCAATACATTAACAATATACGTTTTTCCACAACCAGACGGTCCATAGAGGATGATCCCCTTTGGTGGTTTTAAATTATATTGAGAAACAGTCTCGTTTTCTTCTTCTAACACTGCCACAATATCTTTTAATTGTTCCTTTACGTCTTCATAGCCTCCAATGTCATCCCAGGTTAATATTTTCTCTCTTTTCCTTCTTAATTCTTCTTCCATGGCGCCCCAACGTTTTGCTGCTTGCTCATATTGAGATATAAGCGCATTTGATAGTGAGGGGACAACATCTTTAATTTGCCTTATGAGTTGTTCCATAGTTATCTCGATAGCTTGAGGCTCTTTAAATGAGCGTTCTAGCCATTCAAGTTCCAAGTTTCTAACGAATTTCTTAATATCTAAAATTGAAAAATCTCTGGTAAGTTCAGCTAATCGGCTAAAATCAACGTCTTTAAGAGGACGACTCTTTAGTAACTTCCTTATGATTTCCTCACGTTCTTCTAGAGTGGGCGGAGGTACGTACATAATCTCGGGTATGTAATCTTGCTTAAGTAAAGTTCGTAAAATTAACTTTGGGTGGTCTGTTGCCATTATTAGTGCAACTGGGTTATTAATTTCCTCTAATGTCTCTATACTGTCCATCAAGACCAATACAGGATCACGTGCTAGTGGTAGGGATCTCTGCTGGAAGTATTCGACTGGTTGTGCAACCATGTCAACTTCATCTAAAAATATTATCGTAGGCTCTTTAGCTTCTTCAATAAGTGTTTTTAATCGATCTATTTCTCTTGGAATGAGCGTTTCTAAATGGGCTCCACTTTCATGGGCTAAAACCTTTGTTAAACGAGCTTTACCGCAACCATCTGGACCAAACAGCAGGATAACCTTTTGGGGCAGCACACCTGTTGTTGAATATTTTTTATAAAACAAGAGTGGATGCTGAACTTTTTGAACAAGTTCTCGCTTCACAACATCTAGGCCAACTACATCAGTCCATTTCCCTTCAGTATGCGCTCGCGTGGGATCATAAATATACTCACATTTTCTCCAAATCTTCGTTTGGCAAAGTCCATCAACCCTCTCTGAAGGTAGCAGCTCGTGAATAACTCCGCACTTGAAGAAATCTTCATTAATGTAAGGTTTGTCCTGTAAATGAACGCATTGCGCGGTTTCAAAACTAGCGCTTCTTTCATCAACTCCCATTTTTAATCCTCAAAAAATTATATTGTCTATTCTCTACTCTATTAGATGTAGTCTCTATACTGCTTAAAAAAAGTTCTTTTAATGGATTCAAAAACAAATGAATTAACTATAATAAAAAAATAAGGGGCATTTAGATTAACCTGGAGGTTTATCGGGCTTTTTACTTAGAGTTTCCATTGTCTTTTTAATACCAGCCATAA
>JAEORY010000089.1 GCA_016840645.1 Candidatus Borrarchaeota archaeon
CCTTTGAAATTACTGATCATGGTATAGAAATAAAACCACGTGCATAGGGGGGAAAAACCTGTCACAATTAAGGGATGATGTAGATCGAATAACCTCTGGAATTGAAGGATTAGATGATTTAATTAAAGGAGGCTTCCCCAGAGGGAGTTATATAAGCGTTTGGGGCTTTGATGGATACGCAGAGACAATTTTTTCCAAACAATTCTGCTTTAAAGGACTTGAAAACAACGAAAAAGTCTTGTACGTAGCAACAAACGAGACAGAGTATGTTTTTCGAAAACAAATGGAAATATATGGTTGGGATACATCTAATATAACCACTTCTGTCAACTTTCTTGAAATTCCTGAAACAGTTTTAACTGATCTTAATGCAGCCAGTAGACTAGTCTATGACAAATTTGAACGATTAAAAGGAGTTGATAGATGCGTCATAATTATGACACCACTTGTACATCTTAGTCCACCTGCCCACACGTTAGGAGCGACAAAAATTTGGCGTGATCGCTTCTGGAGATCCCGTTCTGTTGGTATCGCTGTATATACAAGAGGTGGTATTCCAACACCACTAGAAGTGTCGATTCGCGCGAGTTTTGATGGTGTTATAGACTTCTTACCCTCTGAAAAAGAAGAATATGATGGCTATTTGCGTATTTCTAAACTACATCGAACAAAAACTCCCCCAGAATATATTCCGTTTATTCTTGAACCAAAAATTGGTATCGTCTTAAAGAAAAATGATTGATTTTTCAATGCCTTATTAAAAGGTAGAGTAAAACTGAGTTTTCTATTCTACCTTTTAGATACTTTTAATTACAATTTACAAAGACGAAATGTTGTAATTAAAAATTGGAAATTAAGAAAATTATATGAGCAAAATCACACGAACAGATAACAAATAGTGTATCAAGTGAAACTATTCAAGGCTACAATGGATCTATCTTATTGGAGGACACAAAAAAATGCCAAAACAATCTGTCTGGGAATATCTACGTAATAAAACAGAAGAACACTCTGCTATACATCTTACACTCATTGATCCTGATCCTTTAAGTGGAACTACTTCAAAAGTAGCTGGAGAGATAGCCAAAACTGCTGTTGAAGTTGGAACTGATGGAATTATGGTAGGAGGGTCAACAGCCTTTGGTATTCTTGACGAAACTGTAAAAGAAATAAAACGATACGTAGATGTGCCAGTGATCTTATTCCCTGGAAATATCACAGGTTTGAGTAAATTCGCAGATGCCGTATTTTTTATGAGTTTAATGAATTCTCGAAATCCTTATTGGATCTCTGGAGCACAAGCAATGAGCGCATCAATTCTAAAAAGCTGGGACCTAGAGGCAATATCAATGGCTTATTTACTTATAGAACCTGGTGCAACGGCTGGATTCGTTGGAGATGCGAACTTAATTCCGAGAGAAAAACCTAAAATTGCAGCAGCATATGCTCTTGCATCACAGTACCTAGGATTCAAACTTATTTATCTGGAAGCGGGATCAGGTGCCAATGCAGCGGTTCCTTTAAATATGGTTAAAGCAGTTGCGCAGACAATCGACATCCCCCTAATTGTCGGCGGTGGCTTAAACTCTGTCGACGCAGTTGTTGATTGCGTTAAAGCAGGGGCGAATATAATTGTGCAGGGCACGTTTGTCGAAAAGACTGTCCCGATTGACAGTGGAAAATCTCTTTCCGAAATAATCCAGGCAATTAAGAAGATACAAAGGTAACTGAATCTACTTTCTTGAAATAAACAGTTTTGCAATTACATCTTATTTTTATTTCTACGGGGGCTAGTATAGATGAATTATGATATAATCATTGTTGGTGGAGGCTTTGCTGGATTAGCTACTGCAATAAATGCATCAAGGAACAATTTAAATTGTTTAGTAATTGAAAAAGAGAAAGAACTGGGTTATCCTGTTCATACAAGTGGAGGTTCCTGGTATAGTGAGATGCTCCAACTGGGGCTTGATAAAAACCTTTTGCATCCCATAAATTCCATTGCTTTTCACTCTCCTTCAGGAGATGTTGTCTCTGCTAGTTTTAAAGATCAAGACCCTTATGGTTGCATAATAGATGTAAGAGGGACAATTCAGTTTTTGGCAATGAAGGCGGCACAAGAAGGTGCGCACATCATTCCCAATACCAAGGTACTCTCACCAATCTTGGAAAATGGTGAGATTGTTGGTGTTAATACTAAATCTTCTGGTTCAGAGTCCAAAAACATTTTCTCAAAAATTGTTGTAGATGCCTCTGGTAGTTTATCACTTATTACACGTAAATTGGGATTAAAAAAAGGCAAATGGCAAAGATATGGTATCGGTGCAGAATATGAAGCATATGTTCCTAAACTTCCAGATGAAAACCATGTGGATTTTATTTTGGGAGAAAAATTTGCACCTGCAGGTTATGCATGGGTTTTTCCTACAGGCACTGGAAAAAATCGCGCTAGAATTGGTGTCGGGATTATAAGACCTGATAGTAAAGAAACCCCATTCAAATATTTAGAAGCAGTAATGAATCATCATCCAAATGTTTCAAAATATCTGAAACATGCGGTTCCTATTGAATATCATCATGGGATATTTCCTTGTGAGGGACCGCTTCCTAAAACGGTTTTGAATAGATTTATCAGTGTTGGGGATGCTGCGGGACATGGATCACCATTGGTTGGCGAAGGAATCAGGTACGCATTACAATTTGGCTATTTAGCTGGAGAGATCGCAGCTAATGCAATAGCAGCTGATGATGTGTCAGAAGACTATCTTATGCAATTCTATGAAGAAAAATGGAAAGAACAAATAGAAACAAACTTTAAGATAGCTTTAGAAATACAAAAAAGGCTTGCGGGATATTCTGATGACGATTGGGAACGAAAAATATCTATGTTGAAAGCACTGGATTTTGAAAGACTTTTAGTTTTTTTGAATAAACTAAAGGGCGAATTATAACTAGATTTAATTTCTATATTCTTGTATAAATCTTTATACCGCAATATCCACATTCAATAATATTATCTAGGTTTGGTGACATTTCAATCTCTTTCCCACACTGAGGGCACTTCGGCAACGTTTCAAGTGCACTTGGTGGAAGAATTAATTTATTGAACCAGTCCACTGCCCCAGACCACTCATTTTTTTTCCAAAGATCTAAGATTACATCTTTGCATTTTTTGATAGGTATTTCGAATCGATCGCAGATATCTCCCAAAGTTGTACGCCCTTTGATTGTAGTGTACTTTATGATTTTCTGTGCAAGTTCGTTCATTTTAATCCCTTAGCGCTATCATAACCTTATATTAGAAGCCTACACACCATAGTTTAAATATTTCTCGTAAAAATTTTGATCTAAATACTTAGAGATGTTGTTATGCATGTATTTTTGGTCTTTTTCTAGCCTTCAATGTTGAATTTGATTAGTCTTGATTTCAAAAAGACGTTGAATCGTTAATTGGCGAACTTTAAGGAAAGTTATAAGAACCAGTAGGTGACTGAATCGGCGATGTAACTTTTGAAGGTAGAGTTTTATTGAAATACAACGCTGTAACATTCTCTATCTAAAAAGACTTCATTGTAAAAATGCTTGATAACTATTCTTATTTCCAAATCTTCTAAAAGAGAGTTATAATAGAAGTAGAAACTAACTACTTTTGTGAAATGACTCAGAAGGGCATTATAGTGTGTTACAGCGCTGTCATTTTGTATGTTGTTTATAAGCATAAATGTCCCATTTTAGTGCGTTTACTGGTAGTAGATACATTTTTTTGGTGATATTCGTTTAATAATTTGTAGAAAACACGTTTTAGGCGAACTATATGAAAGACGAAACACATCCAAAGCAAGAAGAAAAATTACGAGTACGATTTACTACTCATTATAACGAAGTGGTGGATATCTATAAGGATTGTTCGATACTTAGGACAATACTAGAAGACTTAAATTTTGATATCGTCAACCGTGGAACTGTCCATCCCGCCTTAATTAAATGGTGTGATATTTTAGTCATAGGTTGCCCTCAAACGGAATTTCGTGATGATGAAATACGAGATATAAAAGACTTCGTGTCTGAAGGTGGCAATCTGTTAATTATCAATGGTTTAAGTGGCGATAAGGAGTGGGAAAATAATCTAACAAAATTAGGAGGATATTTCGGAATTAATTTTGAACGTAACGATCCTAGTAAAGCTCCTAGAATAATTAATGGGGTTTATTTTCTGAAAAATTTACTCCAATAACAACAGGGATAGGGACTTTGCATTATGACACGAAACAAAGAGGAATCGCATATGAGGGATGTACTATAGGTACGTTGGGTACTGCTACTAAACCAATTGAAATTGAGTTTATAGGTAATAAATACTCCATAATTGGAATATATTATAAAAAGGGACATGGAAGAGTGAGTAGTTGGGATAGGAAGTCCTTTTATTTTCAAAGATAAAGATCCTGAAGATAACTACAACATTCTTCAATATGCTAATCGTCAATTAGTTGAAAACATATTTCTATATTTAACTGAGGGAAGTAGAGAAAACGAAATTAGAAACCTGATAGAAAAAATCAACTCTGAAAAGATAAACGCGATCGCCTTGTATGATATTGCTGAACAACACAATGTGTCTGTAAATCTTGTAGAGGATGTTATCAATGATTTAAGGAACAAAGGAACAATTAGTGGAAGGTTTATAGGCAAAATGTTCTTTTTTCACCTGTCAGAACAGGAATCAATTGATATATTAGATAGATTAGAACAACTAGAAAAGAGGGTAAGCCAAATAGAAGAATCGATTAAAAATAATCAAGTCTTAAGCGTTTGTCCTAAATGCAAAAGCAAGATACCTTCAAACGCTAATGCGTGTCCACATTGCGGGGGAAGCATTTCTGAGGAGGCTAAATTCTGCCCTTGCTGTGGATCGAAACTAATTAATGGCACTTCTTAGGAATTGCACACATTTAATTTGCATTTAGTTTGCTATTAGCTGGTGGTTAAATGGAGTACAATGTAATGATTGATCCGTCGTTAATAGTTGCAAAACACAGGCTCTCAAGAACATTTGGTTCAATTTCTGAACATAGAATTCTTAGAAAGGATGATGCCAAATTTTACGTTTCAAAAAAATTCCTAGACTTTCTTAATGAGCACAAATTTAAGGATGAATTACGTGATTCCCTCCCTTTTAAGTATTTTTTACATGGTGCGCCTCCTTCAGATCCTAGAGAAATACTTTTGGAGATGAAGAACTTCCCCGATTACATCGAGGAATTTTTGGTTTCTGAGCAGGAATATAGTAAGTATAAGGAAAAGTATGAGTGGATTCACACATCCCTTTCTAAAATGATTGGGAAAAAAAAGTTTTTTGATGAGACGATTTTAGGTGTACTCTTCGATGAATGGATTTTTTTGCAGGAGTCTTCTTGGATAGTTGCTAGAATTAAAAAGCCGTTTAAAGCCTTTAAAATTGCTGGTGCTGCGTGCTTAGAATATAGTAAAAAGGCATTTAAAAGGTTAGTAAGAACGACGGTGAAGAAGGATATTGAAGAGGTTTTGACTAAAACAGATGTACTGAGAGCTTTCGGTAAATGGATTGCTGTTGGAGGAACCTCAGTCTTATCGCTTTTAAATCCGCTTGTTTCCGCCCTAGGCGGGGCTATTGGAGGATATTTTCTACTTTTTGATCCTTAGTAACGATGGATAATAATTCGTCTCACACGAATTGACGCGGGCATTTAACGGCTTCGCAGTTCGCTTCAATCACACCCCTTCGCCCTCAGCCTACTCTCGGTCGTCACAGACAACCTCGCCGCGCCAAATAGCAAGAGTATACGGAGTTGCCTTGTGTTTTAGAGGGGGTTCTTCGGTACGGTTCTTTCTCTTTATATGGTATACTATAGAAAATTGGGATGATAACAGCGAATTTATGTCTGTTGCAGCTACATGCAATACATTTTATCCAAGATTTTGCCTCGTAAAATAATCATAAGACATTCATTTCCTTTCACAGTATATATTGTATCATAGAGCATAACTATACTGGATTTCAATAAATTTTAAGTAATATAACAAATGTATATAGAAATTATGCAGATATAAATAACAAAAATTCTCTTAATTGAGTTCTTATGTGATTTAAACCGAAATATTTATATATTAGGAGAGATATAGTATAATATAGAACATGATAATCGCCTAACGGTGAGTAGTGTCCATGCCCATCAAAACATACAAGAAATTTAGTAAAACAGAGGGGAGAGAGCTTAGTTATCTGAGATGGCAAGGCTACCAAGGTGGGCAATGGGTACAGAAGCATGTAGGGAAAGCAGACGTAAAGGCACACAAGATCAGGGCACTTAGAATGGAAATTGAGTATCTTAATGAACTCATTGACAACTTACTGTCAGAGCTTGTTGTGAGAAAGCAGAAGGTTGAAGAACTCCAAGCACAATTAAACAAACTAGAAGATGAGGGGCAGGGGGGTAACGAAAAATGATTCACACCGTCAAATTCAGGATCTATCCCGACAAGACGCAAGAAGGTAAACTCCATGAAATTTTTACCATCTATAATCGAGTGAAACGCATCGGCTATAATTTGTTGTTTCATGGCGAGGACTACATGATAGAACGCTTGGGTGAGGGTAAAACCATCCAGCAGTGTTTAATGAGTGTATGCCATAACAATCCCTATGTCGCCACCATCTTAGTTGATATCCAAGCGAAACTAGAATCACAAAAGACGTGGCTGGAAAAACGAAAAAAGCACATGATACAACAGATTAAAGTCATTACTAAAAAAATCAATAAAATAAAGGAAACGGTGAAGCGCGATAGGCGGTTGAAAGGCTTATACGCGCGAAGATCCTCAATAATGGCTCGGTTAAACAATTTACAACTCGAACCTGTGGTATTTGGCGGAAAAAAATTGTTTAGAGAAAAAATACTCGGCAAAATAAGTAAAGAAGAGTTCAGAATAAGACGGAACTCTTCCTTTAGCTGTATAGGAAAGCAACAAAGAGGATTGAAGAACCTGAACATCAAATTATTGCCAGATAAAACCGTCAAGGTACGCACCTTTTCCAAGCAAAAAGGACGCAAGTGGCTGATTATCCCAATGTCCGTAAACTCTGTGCAGGAAAAATGGTTTCAGCAGATTCTTAATGCCGATAAATACACGGTGACCGTAAAGAGAAAGTTCTTTAAGGGAGAAGTACGCTACTTTGTTCATGTGTCTTATGTCATCTCTGAACCAGCACCACGTTACGGCTACCAACATGGTGCCATCGGCTTAGATTTTAATTATAATTTTGCGGCGTTAACCAATGTAGATCATCACGGCACATTACTCTCCTACCATAGCATTTCGTTTGGTAACCTGCACAGCTATCGAACCGATAAGCGTAACGATTATATCTCTTACAAGATGGATAAAGTCGTCAATTATTGCATCAATAAAGGTAAAGGCATCGTGGTTGAAGATTTACAATTCGAGCAAGAATTTTCCTATAATACAAAACGCAACCGAAAATTAAGCAATATGAAGACCACCGCCTTGCAACTGTTAGAGAGAAAGTGTAAAAAGCGCGGTGTGTCCTTTCGAAAGGTATTTCCCGGATATACCTCTCTCAGTGGGAAATACAAATATTCAGGGTTACATAATTTGTCAACACATCACCTTGCAAGTTATGTAATAGCTCGCAGAGGGCTGGGTTTCAAGGAAGCAATTCCACCTGTCTACGATTGGGTGCTCTCACATGTTGAGGAGTTTATCGAGCCTCATTTGAAAAAGAGCGGTCTTTACCGTAGCTGGTCACAGATCCATGACCTCTTCAAGCACAGCGGGATAACCTCCTTCAAGACTGCCGAAATACTGAAAAAAACAGTAGTAATGAAGCATGTCTTGCACTCGGTGACGAGCGCACAGCCCGATAACCTTAAGGCTGGTCTTTCCACAAACAGAAAGATTGATGATTATCATAAAACGCGGAATTATATCGCTAATTACACCGTTTTATAAATAATCGTAAAGTTAGGTTAGAACCAGTAATTCAACAAGTTAATTGGGGATACCTTTGACAGGCTTCCTCGTAGGATTAAGAAAGTATATCAAGGACTCTGTAAAGGATGTGAGTTTTTGGAATTCACCATCACACCAATTGATATCACCTCTGGAAAGAATGAGGTCATTTTAAATGAAGCTGATGCTACAAAACTGGGGCTTAAGAATGGAGATCGCCTCAAGATAAGACAGTTGGATTCCATATCCACAGTTGGTATGGTTGAAACTACTAAGACTATCGTAAATGAAGGCGAAATCGGAATTTATAAGGACATACTAGAGAAATTTGCTTTTGATTTAAGTACGGGAGTAGAGGCTACCGCTGTGGGACGCCCTGAATCATTCTATTTTATAAAAGAAAAAATGGAAGGCGAAAAACTAACAAAAGACAAGATTTATTCAATTGTTGCTGATGCTGTTGCAGGAAACCTCTCTAATCTGGAACTTGCGGCGTTTATACTTACTGAGGAGTTTGTTGGGTTAGATATGGAGGAGGTTGGGTACTTAACAAAAGCTATGGCAGAGACAGGACAAATTATCGATTTTGAGGAAACTGTTTATGATAAGCACTCCATCGGAGGTGTTCCTGGGAATAAGGTGACCTTACTAATCGTCCCAATAATTGCCTCCGCCGGTTTACTCATCCCTAAAACTTCAAGCCGTGCTATTACTTCGCCCGCTGGTACTGCAGACACCTTTGAAGTATTGGCAGATGTTTCCTTCAGCATTGATGAACTAAAAGAATTAGCAAAAAAAGTCCGAGGAACTATAGCCTGGGGAGGTGCTCTTAATCTTGCCCCTTCTGATGATATCTTCATAAACCGTGTTGAACATGGACTCGGCATAGATCCATTGCCTCAAATGATGGCGAGCATTTATTCAAAAAAACTGGCAACTGGTGTGGATTTTCTAGTTCTGGACATCCCTACACTTACCCGATATTATGAAAGAGGTGCAAAGGTTGGCAGTATCGAAGAAGCAAGCATTCTCGCTAGACAGTTCGTTGAACTTAGTGATCGAATAGGAATAAAAACGGAAGCTGCAATTACTTATGGCGGGCAACCTGTAGGCCATGCGATAGGACCTGCATTGGAGGCAAGAGAAGCACTTCAAGCTTTAGAAGGACTTAGACCATCAGCTAGTTTAATTGAAAAATCATGTGCTCTGGCAGGAGTGCTTATTGAGATGTCTGGAAAAGCAACTAAAGGCCAAGGGAAGCAGCTTGCTGAAGAAATATTGAACTCAGGAAAAGCATTAAGCAAAATGAAAGAAATAATTGAAGCACAAGGCGGTAACCCTGCTGTTCAATCACAGGATGTTGCTGTAGGCAATTATAAGGTGGAGTTGCACGCCTCTTGCGAGGGGTATATCACACACGTTGATAACGAGTTAATTGTAAAAATCTGCAATGCAGCAGGAACTCCTCGTGATAAAGGTGCTGGAATACTACTCTATGCAAAGGTAGGTTACAAAGTGAAAGAAGGCGAATTACTTCTTGAAATTTATTCTAATAGTGAATCACGGCTCTCAAAGGCACATGCAATTGCACTTAAAAACAATCCAATAGTGTGTGAAGGCATGCTCATTGAAAGAATCTCTGATCTCACCTAAAGATTATCTCGTTTCTTTTTATTGTTAAACCGCAAGTTTTTCATAACTGGATATTAGTTTCCTACGTTCTTCATTGAGCTGCCGCAATTCTGAAAGTTTCTCATAGAATACATTTAAATTTTCAATGCCAGCGCCTACAAAATTCTCGTTTATAATTTCATTTTTAAAGGACATTACACTCTCTTCTAACGCTTTCAATTCAGTAAGAATACTGAATTCAAGAACTCGTACGAATTTGAAATCAATGTCCTCAATTTTCTTGACTTCAAAATACGTGGAAAACCCATAATCTGGATTGGTTACGTCGTTATAAAAGTTTTCAGCCAGGTCAATAATTGAGTCCATCTGAGTCCATGAATTTAAAAGCTGTAACTCGATGAATTTTACATGGGCTTCTTTTAATGCATCTCCTATCGCAACTAATCCTGTCTTTAAACATCCTCTCACGATTTTTTCTGCGCGATTCCTACCTTCAAGATCAATATACTTTTTATCATCTGGTAGTTTATCAGGATCAATTTTAGTAAATTCGTCTTCTGAATCACTCTTTAGCGTAATCTTATGCAGAGTGCCTTTTGACATTTTCTTGATTTTTTTCCAAACCAAACTGAAAACCACCTTGGATAATTTAGATGATTGGTAATTGTTAACCTACTCGTAGTAAAAGTGTCTATATCATGGATTCTCTTTATTACGTTTTAGGCTAAAAGCACACATACCTTAACTAACATATTCCATTTTCTGTTTTATCTTATTCTATTCAATTTTCTTTAATTGACCTTTGAAAAGGTCGATAATTTCTTGTTGAGATGTCGCTTGTTCAGCTGTCTTATCATCCCTTATACGTCCCGTAAACCTTGGGAAACGCATAGCTAGACCGCTTCCCTTTCTTATCTTATCTAAAGCACATGTATGCACTGGCGAAAGTGTTAGTTCAGCAGCTTGAACCTCTAAAACAATTGCTGGTTTGATCCATATGTCAGGAACTGTTGAGTTTTTGATAATTACTCGAGGTGGTTTCTTCGAGACGCGATATTGGTCTAATAATTTTTGAAGAGTCTCCAAATGTTCGTCTGTAAAGCCACTCCCCATTCTACACACGCTTTTAAACTGATTTTCGATTGGGTCATAACACGCCATGAGAAGAGAGCCATAGAAACCTGTGCGCGCTCCGTATCCCACATATGCTCCAATTACAACCGCGTCGATCGTATCTGCAACTTCGCTTTTGTAGTCTCTTTTAAATTTAATCCACAGCCAGCCTCTTGCACCCGCCTGATAAATGGATTCTTCTTGAATGGATTTTGCCATAATGCCTTCGCATCCCTTTTCAACCGCTGATTCGAAAAATTCTTCTAATTCATCTTCTGAAGTTATCTCTTTTTGAACTGCAAGTTTAAGTTGTTCTGTTTCGTTTACTATCTTCTCCAGCGCTTTTCTACGAAGAGGATAGTTTTTATTTGTGAAATCTTTATTCTCAAGGTATAAAAGATCAAATAGGAAAAGATTAACTGGAATCGCTTTCATAGCTTCCTTTATTCCATATTTTCTGCGTCGATGCATTAGTTCTTGAAAAGGACGTAATTCTCCCGTTTCAACATTATATGCAACAACTTCGCCTTCTATAATTGCATTATTAGCACGAATCTGTGCTCTAACCATTTCACATACGTCAGGATATTGTTCACTAATTTCTTCAAGCCGTCTTGAAAAAATAAGCACCGTTTCGCCGTCTTTGTGAATCTGAAGGCGTTCTCCATCGTACTTAAATTCTGCAATAAACTTTCCCTTTAACTTTTCAAAGATCTCTTCATTCTTTCCAGACCTTTGTG
>JAEORY010000090.1 GCA_016840645.1 Candidatus Borrarchaeota archaeon
CAAGAACCGGTTTCTTTGGCAACTGAGTAGAAAGCTTTAATACTATCTTGAATCAGCTCAGGATAGTATACAATAAACTCAGGTCTCCACATATGTCCTGAAAATAGGTCTCTCTTGACGTTTCTGAAGCCGAATTGGAAGATTAGCTCATCCAATGATGAAATCAGAAGTTCTCTGAAAATATACGGATGACAAAATGTTTTGTTTTCAAACAGGTTGTAACACAGATATTTTCTTTGATCATGGTTGATATGTCTACCAATGTAGTGAGTAGTACTTGTTCCCTGATTAGTACGAATAGTTAGATCAGCACCAGCATCGATGAGTAGCTCAAGTGCTTCGATAGAAGAACCATCAGTGCAGAATCTTGCAGCCAACATAAGTGCAGTCCATCCCTTGTTTTTTTGTAGATTCAGATTAGCCCTAGCTTCAATCAGCAGCTTTAGAGCTTCGATAGAAGAATAGTTCATAGCAGCCAGCATGAGTGCAGTTGATCCATTGTTATTTTGAAGATTTAGATCAGCACCAGCTTCAATCAGCAGCTTAACAGCTTCGATAGAAGAAAAGTGCCTAGCAGCAATCATGAGCGCAGTCCATCCACAGTTATTTTGTAGATTTAGATCAGCACCAGCATTGATTAGCAATTTCATAGTTTCAATGGAAAAACTATGATTACAAAATTGTGCACAATACATAAGTGTAGTCCAGCCAATGTTTTCCTGCAAATCAAGATCAGCGCCAGCATTGATTAGTAGTGTAACAGGTTCAATAGAAGAGTGTGTGGATCTTGTAGCCCAGATTAGTGCAGTATAACCCTTGTTATCCTGAATGTTTAGATCAGCGCCAGCCTCAATTAGTAGTTCAGTTGCTTCAATAGCGTTAAATTGTATTACGCGCATAAGTGCACTCAGACCATCCGCCTTCTGAAGGTTCAGATCAGCACCAGCCTTAATCAGCAGTTCAACTACTTCGATGGAAGAATCTTCCATAAAGTGTTCTGTTGCAATCATAAGAGTAGTAAAACCACCCGTATTTTGAAGGTTCAGATCAGCACCAGCCTTAATCAGCAGTTCAACTGCTTTGATGGAAGATTCTTCCATACAGTTTTCTGTTGCGAGCATAAGAGCACTCCATCCTTCCACTTGCTGAATATTCAGATCAGCACCAGTATCGATCAGTAGTTTAACAGCTTCGATAGAGGAGGTAGCACTACAGTATCTTGCAGCAAATATAAGTGCAGTCGATCCATGCACCTCCTGAATATTCAGATCAGCACCAGCATGAATCAGTAGTTTTACTGCTTCAATTGAAGAGTAGGTGTTACAATATTTAGCTGCCAACATAAGTGCAGTCCATTCTACTCCACTCTGTTTATCAACATTAACACCAGACTTGATCAACAATCTCATACATTCCAATCTGTTATGGTAGGCAGAGATCATCAGTGGTGTGACGTTCTCTCTTACATTTTCAGGATCAGATTCAAATGTGTAATCAATCCCTTCATCAAGGTCGTACTGACCGGTTTCAATAGCCTCTTTTAGGCCCACGTGGTCACCTTTTTCACAAAGTTCGTGAAGCATCGTGTTTCTATTGCTGTAGTATTACTAAGCAATTTAGATTCAATTTTATAAATTTAGATTGTGGTAACCTTATCGTAGAAGGTGTAGCCACCATCCCGTCGCATCGTGTACTTGACGCGTTCATGGAATTCATCGATGTCGCGACCAAGCACCCGGTAGTCACACCACTGGTGATCACGAAGGGTAACCTTGTAGAAGTTGCCATCAACCGTTTTGGTAACGGTTTTTGGAAACTGTGCTTCCATAATTTTCTTAACCATATCCATACACCGGTCGTCAAGACCGTCAAGGGTAGCTCCTGCGTTAACAAGCAGAGGCACAATCTGTTTCCCTCTCTTACCAAGCACACCACAAACATATCGTAGAGCGGTGTATCCAAGCTCATAATACCTATTTATGTTTCAGTTTTTCAACCAGTTAAAACTGAAATAAGATTTAGAAGCCTATTAAACAGTACACCTAATGATGCACAAACTGCCTCCTGAGTTAATTAATGAGATCATGCAGTACCTTGTTAGAGAGGAGAAGCTGGCATGTGTACATAGTTCACGAGTATTTCAAGTGCTTTCAAACAGAGATATATTTTCGTTGATCACAACAATAGAAGAGTTTACTAACGACATGTGTACACCACTGGTCAGATGTCTATCTAAAGACGACCTGATAGACCACCTCAAAAAGGTGTATCGCGAGGACGTTTACTTCACCTGCGGTCTAGATTGGTGCTTAGAAGTACGGAAATGCACTGAGGGAAGACAGTGCGAATTTTGTCAAGTATGGTTTTGCGAGTGTTGCATCCTGGGCGGAGGCTGTGGTTGTTTATACTGCGAGTACTGTGGCATTGAGCCAGATAATGCTAACGAGCTTTCTTGGCCAGATGATCAACCTTATTGTCCCAGGTGTGGACCCTATAGCTCTGATTCCGAGTCATCGTGAACTTCAAGAATATACTTCACAAGTTAAAACTGATTCATAAACAACTCAAATCTTATTAGATCGAATACATGGATCTGCTATCCCCTGAGCTAATAGACCAGATCGTACTATATTGTTGTTCAAGATCTTACGGTGGTATTTACTACCGGGAAGTTTCGACGCTATATAATGCTAGTAAGGTCTTCTGGGTCCTTTCTAACAGAGTAATAGAGGGGGTAATACCACAGTTTGAACTACCGGATAACAATGTTCTGGACAACTTTAGCGGTATCTTTAAAGCACATCCTGATCTATTGTGGAAGTTTAGTCGAATGCAGAATGAGTATCTGCGTAAGTTTACTCACAATGTTAATCTACTAATGCACAATGACATTGAAAAAGTATTTGTGTGTGAGTATTGTGGTTCTTTTATGGATCATAGCGATGAAGCAAGGATTCACCCTGTTACACTGGAAGAGGAAGATATCTACAGCTCTTACTATCCATTTATAGAAGAACTTCCTGATCTCGAACCATACAGATGTTCTCAGTGTGATTGCTTTATCTGCATAGAATGTCGCAACATTCTAGGATCAACATCTTGTTGTGATAAACTGATAGCCACAATATGTGTTCCGTGCACCGTTAAGAACTTCAAAATCATGTATGCGGCCAATAAGGGTATCGAATGTACCTGCATCGAGTGTCCTAAAAAATGATTTATAAATAGCTTTATTAAGCTGCTTTGTAGTAGCTATAATGCTTGAACTACCTCCGGAACTTGTACATGAGATAGTACTCTACGCAAGTGCGACTAAGAACGGAAACACTGACTTCAAGGTGGTATCAGCGCTATATAACACCGGCACCCATTTTTGGACTCTTTCTCAAAGTATGATTGAGCAGTGGTTTAGCTATCTTGACCTTGATTTGAATGATGGATCTAATCTAAAGATGTATAGTGGTTTGTTTAAAGCATATCCTGATCAGATATTGAATTACTGCCAAAACCAAGAAATGCGTCGTATGCAATACATAGTGCAGAATCAACTAGTAATAGTACTTCTCAATAATGGCTTTGAGGTCAGTAGGGAAAGTAACAAGATTGCCGTAAGATTTACACCACCGTACTGTTTTTTTTGTCCGTATGGTAGTTATGCAGAAATTACTCAGAACTCTGTAGGTAGGTATACTATTACTGATTTTGAAGTTGGGTGCTCTGGATTAGTAAAAGCTCCTATGTCAACGTCACATACACGTGAGACGCTACTGACCGCTTTATGTAAAATACGTGATAGCTTAGTTGGGTGTCGTTGCGGTGGTTAATTATAAGTTTCCTTCACTAGAAGTGTTCGATTGTTCTTTCTATCAACATCCTTGTGATCAAGATAACAATGTAGTCGAATATTTTCTTCTTGATATGCTGCACCAGCGTGAACTAGATCTCCTCTAAAAACAACAAGATCGCCAGCATTAAAAACCAGTTCAATCCCGTCATTCTCCTTGAAATCGGTGAAATCGAAGCCGATGGAACCGGGCCATACAACCAGCTTAGTATTGTCTTCAAGAGCAAGAACAGCGGCTAACGGAATATCTTCATTAGGGACTTCAAGAATCCCTCCTGTCGGTTCATAATCGGTATGAGCCTGCTGTCTCCTACATCCTTTTTTTGAATGTAAAACAATCCAGTTACTCTTGACACGTTCCGATGATATAATCTCCTTAATTTGATGATCAAGGAGATTAGTGAATCTCTTCATGTACTTTGCACTAGTATAGAGTGAGCACTGACGCCGTTTCCTATCGGGTCCAAAGATAGCTCTGGCTCTTTTACTTTGGCGTCCGATCCCTTCTTTTACATTTTCCGGAACATCTATGAAAGAGGGTAGTAGGACAAACCCTTGTTCATGGAGTCCATCGAGAGTAATATCTCTCTTACGTTTTGTCATTGTCCTACATTCTACTGGAAATTGAGTATTATAGAATCAGTTTTAAAACTGATGACATCTATCACTTATAATCAAATGAACTACTCTACACCTACTGAAAACAATGGCAGCAGGACGTGCATACATCTTCACATTCTGCACTAGCGCAGTCGCCGGTACTGCATTGGGTGCGTACCAAGGGTACAATGAAAAAGGGCGAGCAATGCATACAGTTAGGCGAGCACTGTATACAGTTAGTGGTGCATGTACGGGATTTATGGTGGGGGCATGTGCAGGAGTGTTCTCACCCGTGCTCATCCCAACCGTCTCCGCCATCAAGCTCAAGAAATACTTTGACAAAAAGAAGGAGTAAGTTTATAAATCATCCGGTCGTAACGAACCCTCCGTTGCTAGGAGAGAAGATGACGTTGAAGACCTTCTCGTACTCTCCATCGATGTTCTTGATGTAGTAGTCGGTGGGCTTTCCAATATCGTCAAAACAATCAGGCCAATCGCATGAGCATCCTCCGATACCGTCCCACTCGATCCTCATATCAACGTCTCGGCGGTTATCGCCATTGATGAGTTCAGTTTCAAAGTAGACATCCATTCTGAGGTCCCAATCGTAACCGACGCCATCGAAGGTGGATACAATGTCGTGGAAGATGAATAGGTGTGCGTATCCTTCGAAGAAATCAAGAAAGCTCCTCTTGCAAGCCTTTTCTTCGCCTGCTTCCGGCCCCAAATCGTTGTGACTGCGAAAGTATTCGTCAAAGACTGCTTCAGCCATGATTAAGTGACTAGCAATAGGATATAGTAGCATTTACAATCAATTTTAATGCTAAGAGAGACAGTTAACTATCCACCGGGTAGTGCCCCATTTGTAAAACTGATTCATAAACATCCTAAATTCGAATTACAACCACTACACTAAACGTATGGAACTACCACCAGAACTTGTTGACGGTATCCTAGCGTACGTAGATCCGTTTGATACACAAGAATGCTATCATGCGCACCCCCTTTTTCGTGTACTTTCTCAGGGAGATTTACTGGAAAGGGTGCTAACGGTCTACAGGTACGATTGGGAGATCCCAGCGCTTTACGATTACCTTGAGCATGAGACAACCAAGGTATTCATCGATAGTATCTCTACTATGCAACCAGTGATACAGATTTTTATACGAGACCATGCAAATTGTGCTGGTAAAACGGTTACATACAATATCCGTGTCGATGAGACAGGTGCAGATTTGAAGGCAAAAATCGTGAGGAAGTTTAAGATGCCCCCCGAGGCCTATAATATGATTCGCCTAATATATGGTGGTCTTACGATATACGACAAAACCAAGTTGTACCGTATTGGGATAAAGGAATTTTCAACACTTGACCTGATAATGAAGCTAATGTCATGTAATCAATGCGGATTGAATGGTTGTGGTGGACACTGAATTATAACTTAACAAGGATTCATTTTATAATTACTTGTAAAGGGGTGATTCAGGAACAAGATCGTATCTATCTGCGTAGACAAATTTGTTGTTAATTAGATCAAAGCCCATCCAGTAGTTAGTTAGTTTAACATTAGTGAGAGGGGATGTATCGTGTGTTTCAAGCCACTTTAAAATCATATCCTTCTCATAGATATTTCCATCTTCAAGAATCACTGGACATTCAATAGGGTTACAGGTCAATGGACATGTATAATCTTCTAGAAGAGCACAAAGGCTGTTCTCTTCAAGATTTGAGTTAATTACTATCTCAATCTTTTCTGAAGCCCAAAAACCTTCCGGATCCTCAATCTTTTCCATATCTGGTTTAAAGCCGTAGTGCAAGAAGATCAAAGCCCAGAGGAACCTTTTGTTTCTCAAAGCCATCTCAAATGTGTTAACACGCATATTGTAATGTCTATAATCACATGCTTCCATCAGGTTCTCTTGTGTCAAGGTTTCAATAATAGCCATGAACGTTTCATTCCAAATATACTCATTACCTTCATACGGAAGATTAGACGGCATATTAGGACCACAGAGCATGATTAGTGCTTCGCCGATACCAAGATACCTTAGATTCAGTTCATCCAACATGCTCAGGATGTTATCAGGTACTTGATAACTAAAATTGTAGATAGATTGATTCTCACTGCAATAGTGCTCATAGTATTCATCAAAGGTTTCATGTTTTTTGGCCAGCCAACTATACTTCTCGTAGTTTTCTCTTGCAATTAGTTCTCTGTTGTCAAGAAAGACATCGTTAACATGGTCATCCTGATGATCTCTGATTAGTGCTTTAATACGCTTCGTCTGGAAAAAGAAGACAGGCATCATGATGCCGTGTTTTACTTTGTACGAATTTCCCCTTGACATTAGCGGTGGAGGGTAGGTATCGTTCTCGGGGTCTATGTAACGTGATTCCGGCTTCCCATTAGAAAAAATATCAGATATTTTGCCAATTCCCTTGCTACACATCCCAATAACAGTCATCCACCAGTTTTGCATCTTTATCTTACCGTTAAATAGTTCTACATAGCAATCACTTTTATGATAGCTACGCTCAAGCCTTCGGCTTTTGCTGCGCACCGGATTTGGGGTCTGGGTGGGACAACTAAAAGTTTATAATTCCAGGACTTTAAGGGATAAATCATTTTTTGATAAAATTGATGATTAGTTGTGATTAAAATGGTTAGCTAACATCTCTACACCAAAATGGCGACTGCTACTTTCTCTGTATATGAGGAGCTTCCTGCATATGAAGATGTGTGTGATCGCCTCTACTATCCAAACGGCAATGTAAAGTACGAAGGAGAGTTAAAAGACGGTCAACCACATGGATATGGTGTATCATATTGGCCTTCTAGTTTTTCTATTCCGAAATACATTGGAAAATGGAAAGATGGCAAGTATCATGGTAAAGGCACCTCTTACCAACCTAACGGTAATCTGTCTTACGACGGAGAGTGGAAACGAGGTGAACGACATGGTCAAGGCAAACACTACTACTGGTGTAATGAAGCTCTGCTATACGACGGAGATTGGAAGGCCGGGAAGCGTGACGGTCAAGGTACGTACTACTGGCGTAGTAGTGGCAAACTCTTTTACCAAGGAGAATGGAAAGACGGTCGAATGCACGGCCATGGTAAGAGCTACAATCTCAATGGTATTCAGATGTGTGAAGGAGAATTCTACGAAGGTCGCGTAGTAGCTGTCTAGTGATAATTATAAAAGTGAATATATTTTCATCAAAACTGCATAAAGTACACTATTAAAATGGTGTACGTTGTGCTGCGCGATGATTCCTCTGCATTGGAAGGGCGATACTCAGGTGATGATACTATTCTCCTAGGTGTATTTACTACTTTAGAGGAGGCAAAAATCCACTTGGCAAGCCATATCGGTCCTGACGAACTTCCCGATGGTTATCCTCAAGAAACTCTAGAGAAGGAGTCAAGTGATAGAGCAAAGGTGGTTTATGGATTAGAGTGGCAAGTATAATTACTTAAAAATCTGTTCATTAGTTGATCTATCCTTAAAGTTCTGTGATTATAAAGTTATTTATTACTCCGTAGCCTAGCAAGGCTACTCCGCGTGCGAATCGCCTTCGGCTCAGCCCTTGGCACGCTACGCGTTAGCCCTTTGGGCCAAACGCTTCGCTGCGTTTGGGGTGTGTGTGGAGCAAGTCAGAAGGTATGTTAAAAAAGTGATTTAAAAACTTATAATAATGGTGTAATGATAATAAAGATGTGGGTTGTATTTCGTACAGAGTTTATGAACGGTTGGGCCGGGGAGGTATCATACTCTAGCTTTGAGACCGAGGAGGAGGCTATCGAGTACAAGGCTCAGCAGGACACTGATGCAGGCCGTTACTTGTATACAATCCAGGAGTTAACTATTGGTACCCTAGACGAAGTTGTCTTGGTTTTGTTATAGATTATAAGATATTTTAGAACTTTGATGCAGATGAATATGAAGAAATTATCATATCGTATCCAGTTATTCAAGGATTCCCAGGAGATATATCTATAGGAAACGCTTGGCTAAACTATTATAAAATACCTGAACAACCTTGTGATAGTGGTAGTGGTGTGTATTTTATAAATCGCCTTCGGCTCAACCTCTTGGCACTTCGGGAACTCTTCGCTGGACCGGATTTGGGGCCCGGGCGAGGGCATTGGTGTTTGTAAGCAAGTCGGATTTATAAAAGTGAATATATTTCCATACGAATGCATGAAGTACACTATTAAAATGGTGTACGTTGTGCTGCGCGATGATTCCTCTGCATTGGAAGGGCGGTACTCAGGTGATGATACTATTCTCCTAGGTGTATTTACTACTTTAGAGAAGGCAAAAATCCACTTGGCAAGCCATATCGGTCCTGACGAACTTCCCGATGGTTATCCTCAAGAAACTCTAGAGAAAGAGTCAGATGATAGAGCAAAGGTGGTTTATGGATTAGATTGGGGGTATATCGACTATTGGATCATGGAGACACCTTTACAATAAAAGTGATGATAAAATTGCTAGATATAGTGGTTATTGTACCGGATGAGCTCTGATCTTGAGAAAAATTGTCCACCACCACCCTATCAGGTTCCGGTGGAAAGGAGTGATTGTTTTCAGAGATTTCTAAGGATATGTGCTATTGTGATAGGGATACTCTGTGTGTTGGTAGCAGTGATGCACAAACGATGGAACTTGAACCCGGCTTTACCTATTATCATCTGCATCCCGATGTTGACGTGGGGTTTGGTTGGTAGACCAAACAACGCTGATATTAGGTGGATGGGGCGTGGGTGTCCTAGTTATAATAGTATTACGATGCAAAATTGATTTCAAAACGTTCATTTGATATGTTATAGCAGAAATGGATCTACCTCCAGAACTTGTTGCCGAGGTACTTTTATATCTTGACAACTATGAGGTAGAGATTTGCTATATTGCTTCTTCTTTCTTTAGGGTACTTTCATCAAGTCGTGTAAAGATGATTCAAGGGAACACTTCTATACCTCTGAGTAAGATACCGTTAGAGACAAGGATAGAGGTCATGAGCCATGTAAACCTTAGTGTTGATCCGGGTGGTAATGCTATTTGCACTAACTGTCTAAAATATATTTTCATAGGTGGTGTGGTTAATTCGTGGACACGGTGTGACTGCTGTCACTTGATCATATGTGACCTTTGCAGAGAAGAATTAAAAGTGAGTTTTGTGCGGTGGTGGGGTGGTGATGGTGGTCAAGTCTGTAATTGGTGTATTGTGAGTAAAAGGATGGTTATGTGTCCCAACTGTCATTATTTTTACAAAACATTGATTTTTGGCCGAGTAACTATGTGGTGGGCGATTGATAACGGTGAAACAAAAAGATATTGTACATCATGTAATCTTTTGTTGTGTATTGATTGTTATAGAATGGCTGGTACGCATTGTCACGAGTGTATGGTGTATGACTCCTCTGACGACTGAATTATAAGTTACTTCTAAAAAGGTAGAGATTTAAGTAGCATCTTAAAAGGTTTTACAAGAGCAATGGCAAGGTTTTCACCAAAGAACCTTAAGACAACACTCAAAGGCCGGAAGGTCCTCCCTGCTCCGTAGCTCATCATGCCAATAGCAAACCATGAAAGCATGATCATCATTGCTAGTACTTGTCCAAGATAGATACCGAGTGCAGTATAGAAAGGCTTGTTCTTCTTACTGTAGTTGTATCCTAGGAATCCTCCAATTGCAATTGGTGCAGCTGCAATAGCTGTGATTGACAGTGCGTCCTTTGGCTCTTCTTTTTGGAACAGATCAAATACGCTTACAGCAAGTGCGTAAAGTGTCCAAACAATGTAAACAAATGCGATCAGGTTTAAGAGCATTGTATAGTATTAAGAGAGAAACTCCGTAGCAAGGCTACTACGCGTGACTTGTCCTCTGCTTCGTATGCTATCGCATACTACGCTCCGCGAGGTAAATCGCCTTCGGCTCAACCTCTTGGCGCTCGCGGGACCGGATTTTGGGGTCTGGGTGGAGCAAGTCGCATGGACAATTATAAAACTGATTTAAAGACTTATTAATATAAGGATGAAGTAATTATGTCTGCGGTGAAAGGAACAGTAGATTACGATGCCGATGATTGGGCGAAACTGAAGTTTATTATGGATGTGATCAGGTCTAATGCAACTACACTTGATGTAGAGGAGATTGACACACCAGTTATAGAATCAACCAAGCTTCTACTAGGAAAATACGGAGAGGAGGCCGAAACTAAACAGATCTTCAAGTTAGATGGAGATAAAAATAGTCTGCGATACGATTTAACAGTACCATTTACACGTTATATTACGGGAAGAGGTATTGATAATATACGTCGCTTTCAGATTGGTAAAGTTTTTCGAAAAGATCGCCCAGCCATTGCGAACGGGCGTTTTCGAGAGTTTTATCAAGCTGACGTAGATCTCGTTGGAGAATATGAACCTTTGGCATCTGAAGGCGAATTATTTTATCTTATCAACAAAGTGCTTACAGATCTAGGAATAAGTGAGTATGTGATACGATATAACTATCGTGACAATCTTTATTCTATTTGTGAGAAGGCTGGAATTACTGATAGTGCTGATCAAAAGTGTGTGTGTACAACGTTAGATAAGTTGGACAAGATGTCATGGGATGAGGTTATCACCGAACTTGTTGAACTACGTGGGCTTACGGAAGAGCAGGTAACGATATTACAATCTTGTGTACTTGAGAACTCTATTGATAATAGTTTGGTAGAATACGATAGTAAGTTGAATGAGTTATGCGAGAACTTAACGTTTGATGCGAGTTTAGCGCGTGGTTTAGACTATTACACTGGGATAATTTACGAAGTTACTGTACCGAATACACCAGTTAAGACGATTATTGCGGGAGGTCGTTATGACGAGTTGATCTATAAGTCTTCAAAG